>JBHLPG010000475.1:0-2540 GCA_048939725.1 Promethearchaeota archaeon
TTTTACCTAACCAACTCAGAATAATAATGTATAATATTTGTATTATTTTGGTTAATCTTATTTTTTTAATTTTGATGCAAAGATTTAGAATAAATTACATCTTCATTGGAGCTAAATATTTGTAAAATTAGGATCCTGTGGTGTATAGATCCGTTTATTGATAAAAACTTGAGGTTATTAGAAACAATGGGGTATGAGGAATAATTCTAGGAAAAAAGTTACATTATCTTGGATGGAAATTTCAACCTGTTTATGTTGTCAAACCAGTCAACAATTTACTTTTTTGTCAATTAGATTTCCACTTCCTCTGGTTAATCAAGCCCGTGTACTCTGAATGAACGGTCTGTGTTTGGCTTGCTCTTTTTCCCATCTTTTTCTCTCAGACCGTAATCTGAAGAGGTCTACATCTTTATAAATCAAAGTCTCCTCCTTCGGAGCGATTATTCTTTCACCTCGTTCCCTTTCTGGAGTGAATATAAATGAATTACCAATTTCAGCAATGTTGGTAAAAAAACAATAAGCAAAAATAGATCTACGAGCATCAAAATGGGCTGCTTTGAAATCCTCAGTAACAGGAGTGAATGCTGGATTAAATATTAAATCTACAGGGGGATCCGAATTTTTTAGTTCTACTCGTAGATCCATATCCAAGAAATCCCTACAAATCGCAATAGCTATGGTCCCATACTCAGTTCTACACACAATAGTCTCTCTTTGAGCTGTATCAATTTCAATCCCTTCCTTAAATCTTCTTCCTTGGTAATGAATTATTGCAGGAATATGTTTCTCTTGTTGCCAAAGAGTTCCATTAGGACCTATAACTACACTTATGTTTTTCCTCATTTCATGATCGTGAAAAGATCCCGGAATAATATACATGTTGAAGATTTTGGCTAGTTCTATTATTTCATCAAGTAATTGATGATAATTTAGGTCAATAGACAGTTCTGGGAATAGGATAATGTTTGTACCATTAGCATGAGCTGTTTTTATGAGCTCTTTAACTTTAATCCGAACCACATCGACTTTTTCTTTCTTAAGAAGGAAAAGACCTGGTAAGTTCTCTGTATAGAGTTCATTTAATATATCACCAGTTTTTGATACACCTATTTGAGCGATGGCAACACGACAACTTGGTTTCTCGACATTTGAAGTATCCTCAAGGAGATTTAGATGTTTCAGTTTATATTTTCTTATTGGTACTTCATCAAATTCCTTAGCAATTTCTTTAGCTCGCACAGTGTACTTTTCAACCTCATCCTCTGTAACATCAATTTTATTATCAGCTACCCGTGTTATCAGGCCTTCTAATCGGGATAGTTCCAGTCGTTCGTTTATTGAAGACTTTTGTTTGACTAAATGCTTCCATCTTTCTATCTGTGCATCAAGTGATGTTTTTTCGCTATAGATTTTTATGGCTAAATTCCTTAGACCTTTCTCTTCGGCTGTTAATAATGCCTGTTGGAGTAAATTCTGTGCTTTTTCAACATTCATTTCTAGAAGAGCAAGTTTGGATTGAAGAACGTATGTTTCGGCAAGAAGTAAATGGGATGATTGTTCTTTGGCGGTATCAAACAGTTTTTGAGTTAGAGTTTTAACTTCATTAAGAATTTCTTCTTCTCCAGTCATCTTCAACTCGAAAAGCAACAAATCACAAAGATGAATCATAGCTGTAACAGTAAGTGAATGATCAACAACTTCCTCTTCAACTACTTTTGAGAGGATTTCTTCTGCTTTCATTTTATAGCGGGTACGTTTGTGTGATTTCAGTAGTAGAGCTTTGGCAATAAGATATCGATGTCTAACATTTTTACTTTCAGATCTCTGTTTGATTTGTCGGAGTGTTTCTAGATGTTCTTGTGCAAGATTAGGTTCATTACTATCCAAAGCTAACCAGACTAGCTCATAAAGGACTGTAGCAGACGACGGGTCATTTTTCAATTCTTCGTATAAAGCCAAGCTTCGTTTATAGTATCTTAACGCCCAATCAGAGTTTCTTTTCTTTCTATACATTTCACCAATGTTCATTAGTGACAACGCGATTTCTTGCTTGATCCCCAGCTCCTCATAAATCGTGAGACTTTCCTGATAATACTCTAAAGCTAGGCTAAGATCCCCTTTTAGCTGGTAGACGTCACCTAGATTGTTAAGCGCAAGTCCGATCCCCCTTTTGTCATTTATTTCCTCGAAAATTCTCTGGCCTTTCTGGTAATATTCCAACGCGTTAGAGAGATCTCCCTGCATTCGATAAATAACCCCTAAATTAGTAAAAGAAAAAGCAATTTCTTTTTTATTATCTAATTCCACTTTGATTTGATGAGTTCTTTGAAGATACTTCAAAGCCTGTTTTTGATCCCCCATTAAAGAATAAGTAATTCCAAGATTGCTTAAGATTTTTGAAATTCGCTCTTTATCTCTAAGATCCTCATATATCTTTAGACATTTCTGGAAATATACTAATGCGATGTCAAAATTTCCCTTTGACTGATGAATGAGTCCTAAATTGTTGTATGTGTCAGCTATACTTTGAGTATCATTTT
>JBHLPG010000131.1:0-10128 GCA_048939725.1 Promethearchaeota archaeon
TCAAATAAAGGTTTTAAGAATATTAATAGATAATAAAATCCCTAAAGAGGAGTTTGATCAATTAGCTGTACAAACTGCCACTTTACCCGAAGCAATAATTGAGTCAATCAATGAAATCGCGCTTGAAATAATTGATGATATCATAATTGATTCTGAACAGCTTACCATAATCGAGGAATATATAGATAGTATAAAGTCAATTATTAAAAAATAAATCCCGGAAGGACGCATTGTAACTATGTCAAAAAAAAGAATACCTCAACGCGTATCAGCAACGATACTAAAATCCTTAAGTGCTGGGGTAGTTCCCCGTATAGGTCTAGAACACATTGCTGTCGGCCGTAAAGAGGAAATTGAATCATTATTAGAAGACTTAGAAAACATTGAAGTTGGTAGCGCAGCTTTTCGGTTTTTTATTGGACGATATGGCTCTGGAAAGAGTTTCTTGATTCAACTCCTAAGAAACTATGCAATGGACCGTGATTTTGTAGTTGCAGATGTAGATTTATCCCCAGCTCGACGTTTCATTGGTGGGGGTAACAAAGGTGTTGCCACATATCGTGAACTCATCACAAATATGTCCACCAAGACACGTCCCAGTGGAGGAGCATTAACAGCGATTTTAGAGAAGTGGATATCTAAAGTTCAATCTACAGTAATCACTGAAAAAGGGATAAAACCTCAAGACCCTGCTTTTGTGGACCAGGTGGAAACAGAGATAATTAATGCAGTAAACAATATCAAGGATTTAGTCCATGGATTTGACTTCGCGACCGTTATCTCTACTTATTGGCGAGGGCATAAATTAGGGGAGGAAGATACAAAAGAAAATGCTCTCAGATGGTTACGAGGAGAATACACTACAAAAACAGATGCACGAAATTCCATAAGCGTTAGTGTTATTGTTGATGATGATTCATGGTACGATTATATTAAGTTACTGGCCCGTTTCGTCACAGAAATTGGATATAAAGGATTATTAGTCTTTTTTGATGAAGCTGTGAACCTGTATAAAATCACCCATACTCAATCCAGAACCAACAACTACGAGAAACTCTTGACAATGTATAACGATACTATGCAAGGAAAAGCTGAGTACCTCGGAATTTTTGTGGGTGGTACACCCCAATTTCTCGAAGACCGAAGAAGGGGGCTTTATAGTTATGAGGCACTTCATTCACGCCTTGTTGAGAGTCGCTTTACAAAAGATGGTTTACGTGATATTTCAGGCCCTGTTATTAAACTCGAACGATTATCCTTAGAGGAAATTTTCGTACTTTTAACTCGTGTTATGAATGTTCATGCTCTCCACTACAAGTATGAACCTTTTTTAACAAATAATGAACTTCAAGAATTCATTAAAGTCATAGTTAGCCGCATTGGAGCCGATAAACTCCTTACCCCACGGGAATTCGTTAGAGAGTTCATCATCTTACTAAATGTCTTACGTAGAAACCCAGAAAAATCATTCTTAGGCCTTATCCAAGTAGAAGATTTCCAACCACAAGCGCCTAGTCAGGTGGATGAGTCTATAAAAGGAACGGAATATGAGGAATTTACTTTATGAGTGATGCTATTTTTGATCGTTTTCCTGCATTCATTCAAGAATGGATCTATTCACATGGGTGGGAAGAATTACGTGAAATTCAAGTTGCTGCTGCTCAAACGATTTTTAATACAAAAAGCCACGTATTATTAGCGACTGGTACTGCAAGTGGTAAGACAGAGGCAGCATTTTTACCAGCATTAACGCTAATCTATGAAGATCCCCCTGCAAGTATTGGAATACTTTACATTTCACCACTAAAAGCTCTAATTAACGATCAATTTAACCGTATAGAAGAATTATTAGAAGAAGCAGAGATCTCAGCCTGGCCCTGGCATGGAGATATTCCCCGAAATCGGAAAAGGAAATTACTTGAAAATCCCAGCGGGGTTCTCCAAATTACACCTGAGTCTATGGAGAGCTTACTGATAAATAGACAGCAAGCATTACGCAGAATGTTTGGTGATCTTCGTTTTGTGATTATTGATGAAGTACATGTTTTTATGAATACAGAGAGAGGAACTCAAATCCTCTGCCAATTAGAACGTCTTGGGAACATCATTGGGTATCATCCCCGTCGTATAGGTCTTTCTGCAACTTTAAGTGATTATAGCTCTGCAGAAAACTGGCTAAGTTCAGGAACAGGTATACCAGTGGACACTCCGAAAGTACAAGGATTAATCAAAAGAATCCGATTAGCTGTTGAAAATTTCATTGATCCTAATCCGAACCCCGCAGGTATCATGCAATATGGGGAGAGTGGGGAGTTAGTTGCCCCTGCATCAGAACCATCATCGGAACCATACCCCTCAGATATGTATTTATTTGACCAGACATTAAATCGCCAATGTTTAATCTTCACTAACACACGAGAACGAGCAGAGAGTACAATTAATGCCATGAGGGCAATTGCTGATCAAAAACGATATCCTAATCGCTATTATGTTCATCATGGAAGTATTTCTGCTTCTTTAAGGGAAGAAGCTGAATCGATCATGAAAACTGGGGACATTCCTTCTGTTACTGCTTGTTCAGTTACTTTGGAATTAGGTATAGATATTGGATCTCTGGAGAGAATTATACAAATTGGGTCCCCTCGCACAGTATCTAGTTTCTTACAACGTCTTGGGCGATCAGGGAGAAAGGAAAAAGATGTTTCTGAAATCCTTTTTGTCCATTCAGAAGATGAACCTTCAGATAATAAACCATTACCTTACTTGATCCCCTGGGAATTGATTCAATCTGTAGCAATTATTAATTTATATTTGGAGGAGCGCTGGATTGAACCCATTCGCGAGTTGAAATCCCCCTTCAGTTTATTATATCACCAAACCATGTCTTCTCTGGCTTCTGCAGGTGAGCTCTCCCCTCAATCTCTTGCTCAACGAGTACTATCTTTATCACCTTTCCAACACGTTTCCCAAGACGATTTTAGAACTCTTATACACCATCTTATCGAATTGAACCACATTGAACAAATCGAAGATGGGGGAATAATCATAGGCCTTGATGGTGAACGAGTTGTTCGTAACTTCCGATTCTACGCCGTGTTCCCTGATGTAATCGAATGGACAGTGAAAAATACTGAAGAATTTGATGAGATAGGCAAGATCGGCCAATTATTTCTACCAGGCGATCGGTTCCCCCTTGCCGGCTATACTTGGGAAGTCAAAGAAATATATCCAGATCAAAAGGTAATAATCGTATCGAAAGTTGGAGGCCGAACACGATATTTTTGGCCTGGAGGAATCGCCCCTGTTCATACGAAAATCCTTCAAAAGATGCGAGAGATTCTTTTTGAAGATAAAATTTATCCTTTTTTGCAACCAGGTGCTGCTGAACGGATTCAACAGGTTAGAACATTAACTCGAGAAGTTAAAATGGATAAGCGGGCTCTTTTCCAACTTGCTGGCCATAAATTTGTTCTTATCCCCTGGGCGGGCTCCATCTCCTTTCGAACCATTAGAAGAATTCTTGAATTACATTCTGAGGAATTAGGAATCAGAAGTATTAGTGAACAGTCTCCGTATTTCTTCTTATTCGAAGCAGAAGATCAATCAAGAGAGGAACTTGAATCCGAGATTAAAAAGTTATGTAACTCGATTGATTCTCCCACTGAGCTCGTTAAAGAGGATGAGATCTTTGTGTGGCGGAAATTTGATCAATATATCCCTATTCCCCTTCAGCAGCGTACATTGATGGATGACTACTTGGACTTACGGGAGGTCAAAGAAATCATTAAACACTGGTGAAGGATCTGGCTTCTGATCAATTTTATCGTTTGGCTCCATGGATTCAAGAGTGGATTTATCGACAACAATGGAAGGTTTTTAGGCCAATCCAAGAAGAAGCTTGTAGAGTCATTTTTGATACTCCCCACCACCTCCTGTTAGCAACTGGAACTGCCAGTGGGAAGACCGAGGCGGCATTGTTTCCTATTCTGACCCTTTTAGATCAAAATCCTTCTACAAGTGTTGGCGTTTTATACATTGGACCATTAAAGGCACTCATCAATGACCAGTTTCAGCGGGTGGAGGATCTCCTCCAAGAGGCAGACATTAAAGTATGGCGATGGCACGGAGATGTTCCCCAAAGCCACAAAACCAAGTTAGTTCGCAATCCAAGTGGTTTACTACAAATTACTCCAGAATCATTAGAAAGCTTATTGATTAATCGCACTACTGATTTAAGAAGACTCTTTGGTGACTTAAGATTCATCATTATCGACGAAGTGCATGCCTTCATGCCCCAATTCTCAGATCGTGGAAGACAAGTTGTTTGTCAGCTCCAACGCCTTCAAGAATTTATAGGTCAGAATACACCACGACGAGTAGGCCTTTCTGCCACACTCGGAGACTATTCCTATGCAGCGCAGTGGCTAGCATCAGGTACGGATATTCCCGTTGTCACACCAATAATCAATGAATCCTCGAAAAGTCTTCGCCTTGCCATAGAACATTTCACTGAAACTACTTGGTATCGAGCAAAGATGAGAGGACAACCTCCTCCTCGTGGCCTTGATCTTCCCTCGCATAGATGGATTTTTGATTTAGCTGTAGGAAGAAAATGCATAATATTCCAAAATGATCGAGAAAGAACCGAACTAGTCACTCATGGCTTACGAGAAATCGCAGAATCCAAAGGATTACCCGATGTATATCATTCACATCACTCATGTATTGCAGGGCTGTTACGAGAAGATGCAGAGGAGTTTTTGAAAGAAAAGAATGGGGTTCCTCATGTTGTTGCGGCAACTATGACATTAGAGCTCGGTATCGATATTTCTGATGTCGAGAGGATCATTCATGTAGATAGTCCTCATGCAGTGTCCACGTTCGTACAGCGTTTAGGGAGATCTGGAAGAGTAAATAACGCATCTGAGATGTTCTTCGCGATTTCTGAGAACCCGAAATCTCCACGTACCCCTCTTGCCTATCAACTACCCTACAGATTATTACAGGCGATTGCCCTCGTTGAGCTCTATCTAGATGAACGTTGGATCGAACCTGCGATACCCCTCAAAAAGCCATTTTCAATTTTATTCCATCAAACCATGTCAATTCTCGCCTCTGCTGGTGAACTCTCTCCTCAAGCATTAGCAAAGAAGATTTTATCACTCTCTCCTTTCAAGAATATTACCCAATCTGAATTTCGCGTATTATTAAACCACCTGATCAAAAATGAATATATTGAACAAATCCAGGATGGTGGTTTGATTCTCGGACTGGTAGGAGAGAAGATTGTCCGAAATTACCGATTCTATGCCGTGTTTCGTGATTATGCAGTCGATTACTCGGTAAAGGAGGGAACACATGAAATTGGACACATTGAACAGCTTTTGGAACCTGGTGATCAATTACTGATAGGAGGATATCCCTATCGAATAACTCAAGCTTACCCTAAGCAAAAGCTTATGTTGGCTGAAAAGATAACTGATAAGCCCTTGTACGTCTGGCCTGGGAGGATAGCTCCTGTTCATACTCGAGTAGTTCAACGAATGCGCCGTTCTCTCTTTGAAGAAAAAACTTATCCATTTCTCCGACGAGCTGCACGACTTCGTCTTGAAGAAGGCCGCTTATTTGCTAAGGAGCAGCAATTAGATAAAAAGGTCTTATTACAAGAGTCAAAAACCAGGTTTAGTCTGCTACCATGGATGGGATCCACACCTTTTAGGACTCTTCTCCGTATATTGAAATTTCTAGGTCCTAGTACCTTAGGTATCAACTGGGTACAACCAGAACCTGTAACAACGACCGATCCTCACCTTCCTGTCCACGTAGTTCAATTTGAAACCAGTACTTACAATAATGTTAATTCGCTTTATGAGGATCTATACAATCTAGTAGAGAGTGTCTCAGAGAATGAACTGCATCAATTATATGATCAGTCAGAAAAATTTATCTATGAACGATATCACCATTTATTACCCATAGAATTACAGCGGGAAGTATTAGTTAATAATTATCTAGATCTTGAGGAGGTTAAGAACGTCCTTCAGACATGGGAGGATTATTCTGTTTATTGGCAAAATGAATAGAAAAAGAATAGCTGAGTACTAATAACTGTGATAATATGAAAACAAATAAAGTTGTCAAGAAATTATTGGCCTCAACGGATCCTGCTATCCAGTTAAAGGTTTATTTACGCTTATTAGAACATAATTATGAGAGCTCAGAGGTCCGTAAAATAACATCTACAATTAAAGAAAAGTCTTCTGTGGTTTCAGGATTATTAAACGCCCTCTCAGCTCAAGAACAACTATACAAAACAAAAAATATTGGAGAGGGACGTGTTTATAAGAAATGGGAAGGAATTCATTGGGTGCTGGCTGACTTGGCAGACATTGGTTATCCCCCAAGAGATCAAACGTTATTACCAAGTATTCAGCTTGAGTTGAGCTGGTTATTAAGTGAAAAACGGTGGGCGACTAAAAAAACTATTAATGGTCGTAAGAGGTTTTGTGCCTCTCAGGAAGGAAATGGCTTATTTTCAATTATATCATTAGGGCTAGCTGAACATGTATGGGAGGAATGTTCAATTTTAGCTGAACGCTTAATTTCCTATCAGTGGGAAGATGGAGGATGGAATTGTGATGTACGGCCTGAAGCCATAAATTCATCTTATCATGAGAGTGCAATCCCGTTACGAGCATTGAACAGTTTTGAGAGGGAAACTAAAGATCCAAAGGCTAGAAAAGCAGTCAACCAAGCATCAGAACTGTTTTTGAAAAGAAAGTTCTATAAAAAAATGAATTCCAATAAAATCATCAATAATAAGTGGATAAAATTATCGTACCCCTCATATTGGATGTACAATTTCTTATTTGGATTAAAAGTGATCGCTGAATGTGGTAAAGTCAAAGATCCTAGGTGTGTAGAGGCTTTACAATTGCTTGAATCCAAACAATTACCTGGGGGAGGATTTCCAGCAGAACAAAAGAATTATGTAAGGAATAAAAAGTCCCGTTATTCCCCAGTTGACTGGGGAGAGTCGAAAAGAGGTACAATGAATGAATGGGTAACGATTGATGCTTTATACATTTTAAAAGAAGCAAATAAAATTGATATCGAAGTATGACCTAATATTTCAAATCTCACTATGATTTTTACCACATTGAAAAACTTATTACCTTTTTCTCTTGAGAATGGCCTCATCTAATGAAATCATGAATGTTTAGCATAGTAAAGGATAAATTGAAGTGATATAATGAACACTAATGAAAATGTTTTTCCAAAACATTATACAGTTCATCTTGAACCAAATTTTGACGAATTTTTGGTCAAAGGGGAAGTTGATATTGAAATCATACTGAAAAAACCTACTAGCGAGATCATTTTAAATGCAAATGATCTAGCGATTTGGAAATGCATAGTTAGAATCCCTCCAAAAGACGAATCACTGATAGCGTTTAAAATGAATCCACTAAAACAGGAGCTATCTTTAGAGCTAGAAGAAGCTATTGAAGGAAATATTCACATTAAGGTTGAATTTCAAGGAAAGATCAATGATTCTTTGGTTGGTTTTTATCGAAGTAAATACACTGTAGAGAAAGAAACACGATACTTGGCTGTGACTCAATTTGAAGAAACTTATGCAAGACAAGCTTTTCCGTGTTTCGATCATCCATCGAAAAAAGCTATATTTGATATTAAATTCACTATTGATGAAGAACTAAGTGCAATTACAAATACTCCTATAAAAGAAGAGAAATTGCTAGAAAATGGCAAAAAATTGGTTATATTTAAAAGTACACCTAAGATGAGCAGTTATCTCCTTTTTTTCGGCATAGGTGAATTTGAATTCATTGAAAAACGCTACCAAGATGTATTACATCGTGTGGCTACTCCCCCGGGGATGACCCAATATGCCGATTTTGCACTCGATTTTTCTCAGAAATCTCAACAATTTGGGGAAGATTATACAGGAGTGAAATACCCTCTGGGTAAAATGGATCAGCTAGCGATTTCTGATTTTGCGTTTGGGGCAATGGAGAATTGGGGGGCCATCACTTATCGAGAGAATTTATTACTTGTTTATCCAGGAATTACATCCTCAGCAGAATTAGAGCGTATTGCTGAAGTAATAGCTCATGAGTGGGCTCATCAATGGTTTGGTAACCTTGTAAGTCCAAAAGACTGGAAATATATCTGGTTAAATGAATCATTCGCTACTCTATTCGGTTATGCAATCACGGATCACTATCACCCAGAATGGAACATTTGGGACCAATTTTTAGCATACGAAATCAATGGAGCAATGGAAAGAGACTCATTGATAAACACATTTCCAATCGAACTTCCTGGAAAAGGTGATGCTGTAAAAATAACTGCATCAACAGCACCAATCATATATAATAAGGGAGCAGCTGTATTACAGATGATACGAGGTTATCTTGGAGAAGAGAAATTCAAAAAAGGAATACATCACTTTCTAACTAGATTTCAATATGAATGTGCGGTATCTGATGATTATTGGGATGCATTTGAAGAAGCAACTAATGAACCTTTCAAAGAAATAATGAGTAATTGGGTTCATCAGGCAGGATATCCAGTTATCGAAGTCCAAAGAAAGGGTAAGGTGATCAGCTTAACTCAGAGTAGATTCACGTACAATCCGTATGAGTCAAACCAAACATGGATTATCCCTATTACTATTGCAATTTATGATCAAAATCACAATAAGACTATAGAACGGATCTTAATGAAAGATAAAAGTATTGAGTTCACTTTACCAGAGCAATCGTCTGCATTCAAAGTAAATAATGAACAAACAGGGTTTTATCGTGTCAAATATAGACAAGAAGACCTAAATAAGTTAGGAGATTTAGTTCTAAATAAGAGATTATCGCCTAGTGATAGATATGGCTTACAAAATGATATTTATGCTTTTGTGAGACGAGGTGACTATTCAATTAGTGAATATATCGATTTTTTGAAATTCTATGAGGCTGAAGATGCCTATCTCCCGTTAGTAGACATATCAGGGAATATAGCCCACGCTTATGATATTGTTGACACCAAGCGAGAGAGAATTTCAGAAAGAGGACTCTCATTATTCTCTGATTTATTAAAAGAGATGGGTTACGACCCCCAAGAGAATGAATCCCATACAATATCATTATTACGAAATAGTGTACTTTGGAATGTATTCAATTGGGGAGATAAAGATGTAGCTGATTTTGGCCAAATGAAATTCAATGAACTAAAAGCGGGCCAACCGATACACGTAGACATTCGAGCACCTACTATGCGGATGGGTGCCGCTTTAGATAAGGAGCTTTTTGATTGGTTCATTGAAAAATTTGAGTTAAATGAGACGAGTGAGTCTGATCGAGTCAATATTCTTCGGGCGTTAGGAAGCTTCCGTGACAAAGGTACAATGAAAAAGGTTCTAACTTATACCTTGGAAAAAGTTCCTGACAAGAACAAGTTCTTTCCAATTGTTTTTGCAGCGTCAAATCCAGCTATTATGGAGGATTTATGGCCATGGTATCTCAAGCATATTGAGACTCTTGAGAAAATGCATTTCACCCTTTATGAGCGAATCATCCAATTTGTAGTTGCCCGCTCAGGTCTTGGTCGTGAAGCAGATGTCAGAACATTTTTAGAAGAGTATATGGAGAAAAATACCAAAGTCAAAGACACAATAATAATGACATTAGAACGTCTTGATATTAATTCTCGTATGCGGAGAAATGCTTAATCAAACAGTGATATCATTCTTCTCTTTATTTACCCCAAGAAAGGATCTTGTTTGATCCAAGGCTCATCTCTAATGTAAATCATCAAGATTCTTTACGACAACATTGTATGCCTTTTCTTCTAAATCTTTAAGAATTAAACTTTCTCTGTTTAGGAAGTAATCGATGATATAGGGATGAGCCGCTTTGGGAATATTTAATTTCTTAAATTCGTTTTTACTCAACTCAAAAACATCTTCAGGATAGTTTTCTAACAATTCTGCTGCTTGAATCAGCTGATACGTTTTACTGGAAGATTTTTCTTGAATGATATTTGAGTTCACATAAGCAGCTTTCCTTAAGACTTCAACAAGTCGGAGATTATTTTCAATCCGACCTGGAG
>JBHLPG010000132.1:0-10126 GCA_048939725.1 Promethearchaeota archaeon
CACTATTAATCAAGCGATACTTCTAAAAACTCCTTACTAGATTCCCTTTTATGACAAATATTGCCTCTCGGTTCAAGATATAAATCTATTATTGAGCTATTAATCCTTCTAGGCTTAGCGATAATAATGGCTATAGCTCTTTCCTTTGGAATCACCATTTTTCTTGGCGGCTCTAGCCATCCAACTGTTGCAGTAACAACGGGAAGCATGCTTCCCATTTACAATGGTTTTCAAAATGATGATAATTTTGATAATGAGATCTATCCATTCCGGGGAGATATTCTTTTAGTCAAAAAAGTCCCCATCGAAACTATAGAAGTGGGAGATGTTATTGTCTTTAACACTACTAACGATAAAAGTACTCCTCCAGTAGTTCATCGGGTAATTGCTATATGGGAAATTAATGGTGATTACTTTATAGAAACTAATGGCGATAATAATGAGGGCCCTGATAAAAGTTTCGATACAACTGGAAATGATGTCTTAGGGGTTGTAGTTTTTCGAATTCCTCATATTGGATGGTTTTTATTGGTCGTACAAACAACCCTTGGAAAAGTTATCATATTAGCATTCGCGGTGCTTATCCTGTTCATTGGAGATGACTCAGAAGAAGAAGATGCTCCATCAAGCGAAGAGCTACGGGATACTGCTCAACAAGACACTAATAACCTAGTTTCCTATATCCTAGCAATCGGAAAGAGAATATTACGAAATAAGAGTTATAGATATGCCTTACTCGCATTAGTTATCTTCTTTATGTTTTTAAGCGTTAACCTGAGTAGTTTGTTCCTGTATTCCCCCTCAGTCAGGCTTTATCGTATTGATGATGAATCACTTATTGCAAACCTTATGGAGTCACCCTCCCCTCTTTTTTCTCGCTACGGTTGGGAAGAATATGACAATCAGACGGTATTTTTTTTCCCAATCCAAATTGAAGTCCAATCAGGGGGTATATTTAATAATATTGATCGGATAGAAATTCGTGTCAATGAAACAAAAGGAATTTACATATGGAATACTGTTTACAATTTTATTGGAACCCGTGTTTTTGAAGGAGGAATTATTGCCGATATGAATAGTAGTTCCATTATACATGCTGCCATTTCCGTGTCTTTGTATTCTCGGGGATTTTTTGCTTCCTCACCTCAAACTACATCTTTTACAATTAGTTTACGAAGTGGGACAATATAAATGCCTAATATGTGTTACTTAGTGGGGACTGCTGGGTCTGGAAAAACGATTCTTACATCTTCTCTTCAAACATACTTGAATTCTAAGGGAGCCTCCCTAACCACTGTAAACCTAGATCCTGCAGTTAAGCATATTCCATACCAGGCTGATGTTGACATTAGAGATTATATTGATTATGAGCAATTAATTGATGAACATAATTTAGGTCCCAATGGCGCGATGATTGTTGCTGCGGATTTAGTTGCTGAACACTTTAATGATATCCGCGATGATATTGAAGAATTAGGTGAGAGCTCTTCATTGGTTTTAGTTGATACTCCAGGTCAAATGGAGCTTTTTGCTTATCGACGTTCAGGAATAGAAATAACAGGGGGATTTCCCACTGATACCTCATTTCTTGCTTTTCTATTCGATTCAACACTTGTATCGCATATTGGTGGATTTCTATCCATTAGTTTATTAGCCACCTCTGTTCAGCTTCGTTTAAACCTTCCTATTGCTCATGTCATTACGAAAATTGATCTTCTAAAGTCGCATCAAGTTGATGATATAATAACTTGGCGGGAAAATCCTTATGATGCGATTGAAACCCAAACTGGGATGATTCGCGAATTTTCTCTATATATAGGCCAGATGATAGAAGGGTTGGGGCAAATCCCCTTGGTGCCTGTAAGTGCTTTATCTGGGGAAGGATTAGATTTGTTAAGTGCTCAAATCAGTCGTGTTTTTGAAGCGGGAGAAGATTGGTCTATCTAAGAAACATCCAGACTAAAGAAGTCATAACTATAAAGAGCACCAAGAAAGTAAAAGTTCCAGATAACCATAATCTTTTCTGATCAACTTCATCTTCTGTTATCTTTAGAACAAACCTCACGAAAAACACACAAACTACCAAAGCTATTATAAGTATCAAGATCCACCAGTTGAAGAAAAGTTCTGATAATACCAATAAGAATCCTGTAAGAGTTCCTGTACTAACGCCGAATGCAATCTTTGTATAATACATTTTTGTATTGGGGGCTAAACCCGTAGTTCTTAGCTCATTTGGTTCCGCATCAAGCTGAAAAGAAGATTCATCTGTTGTACGTTTAATCCTACGAATCTTGCGTTGACCGATTTTTCGTCGTTCCCTGCTCAATTTCAACACTTATTTTCAATGGTTCGAGATTTTCGAAGACGAACTTCATACAACGCCTCTTGCATTTTAATAATAATCCTTATTACATATAAAAGAACTCAACCTTTAAATGTCTTAGAGAGGATTTATATGAGTTATTCTGGGGAATTTTTAGTCAGGCTAGCCCGTAGAACAATTGAAACCTATCTTAAAAGTAAGAAAAAGATATCTATCCCCGATGATGCACCTAAGGATCTTTTTGATCATTCTGGAGTTTTTGTAACCCTTCATCACACCACTAAGGGAAATGAACCAAGTTTACGAGGGTGTATAGGCCGAATCGAAAGCCCTCATAGTACTTTGATTCAATCAACGATCGATTCTGCAATAGATGCCGCAACACGAGACCCCCGTTTTCCACCAGTTATTTATAAGGAAATGACATCTGTAACAGTTGAAACAACGATTTTAACAGTTCCAGAAGTCCTTGAAGTAAAAAATCCCGATGAATACTTCGATTTAATTGAAATAGGAAGGCATGGTCTAATCGCAGAACGAGGACCATACCAACGGGGGCTTCTATTACCGCAGGTTCCTGTTGAACAGAATTGGGATATAGAATACTACCTCCATTATGTATGTCTAAAAGCAGGTCTGCCTGGTCAGGCATGGACGGACTTAAGAACAAAAATTTCTCGATTTGAAGGTTTTATTTTTTCTGAGGAAACTCCAAACGGTCCTATTGTTCAACGAAAGATAAAATAATTCAAATTTATCTTTTGGAATTGAAAGAAAGTAATTCAGTTAATTCTAGGTTATCAAAATCTTCATCTTGCAAAGAAACCTTGGAACGATGATTACAACAGGATTTTTGGTCTAAATAATCAATTTCAAATTTTGGGTTGAAGAATCCAAACTGAATTGGCCTTATAACTGCTAAAAAAGCCTCATTCTCAAGGATTTTTAGTGCTTCTAAGGAGCTCGTTTCACTATTGAAATTAAAACACGTTGGAGATATTATCGTTGTTAATTCTCTTTCAGTAGCAATGTTTTGACATAATAGTTCACAGAATATTGTACAATACAAACATAATGATAATCTATCTTTAAAGCGCTCTAACAACTCCTTTATTGAAACATCAATTGGAAGAGTGTTAAATTCCGATTGAAGATATTTCTCAAATTCTTCTTCAGATGGTTTACCAGTTCTAAAGAATACAGGGATAATGTTTACTCCTCTTTTCTTCATCAACCAAGCTGCTATAATTGAGTTTAAATTAGGTCGAATTAATGTAATTGCGGAACCTTGAGAATAGGTGGGGATTCCATCCATCCCCCCATGTATTGTTGAGAAGATAAATGCTAATGACCCCCGTATGTCAAGAAAAATCTCGCGATCTGGATTATCTAGATTTACTTTTAAACCTTCTAATTGTGATGAAAGAATCTTTTCCCCCAGTTCTCTGGCAATATCCATTGATCCAAATGGGTGATTTCCCTCTCTACGGACTCTAACAGCAAAACTTTCATATGGTTGGATGATTGTTAAAGCTTCAGACAATCCACCAGAAATTATGGATTTCTTTGTAGCATGGACCACATATACAACACTAGTAGATGAAATACCGCTCACAGAATGAGCAATAAGATGTGCTACTTTATCTAAATTTGATTTTGATTCATGATAGACAATAAGCCGATTTCGAAAGTTAACAATTTTATATCCTGAAGTTCCTTGCAAGAGGGTTTTTATATTATGTTTGAGAAGATTTACCATACGACGACGAGTTTGACGACTTTTAATTCCTAGTTCTCCTCCCATCCGTACTAAGATAACCCTCTTCTTAATTAACAAGGAATTTTCAGTAAGAGATACCATATTAATGACTTTCTTTGAAACACAGCATATTCGAAGGTTGAACTCCTGCTAGAATCCCACACTTGGGAGATATTACTACTTCTAAACAGCTAGCGATTCAGAGTAACTATAAGATTTCATCGCTAAGCTCATCCTTGTCAGGTTTCATCATTTCGCAGCTGTATAACCATAATATGGGATTTAAAGCTCTTCTAGCTCTTCTTCCTCTTCTGTGAGTTCTTGGGAGGTTTTAATTAATTCAATGGCATCAAAATGTTGTTCAAACCGCCGCCAAACCGCCTCTTTTAAATTCTCATTTAGTTCCTTAATATTTTTTTCTACAACCTTTTTTGCTTCCTCACGGCTTTCAGGTAATTCCGTGAAACCCCATGTTGAACTAGGAGGTGCGTTTGGGTCTTTTTTAATTAAATATACCGAGCTTTCTTGTTGTTGAAATGCAAAAAATTCAGGTTGAACGAGAGGACAATCAATATATCGACATGTTCCTGTTACTGTAAAAAGATGGTTACAACGCATCTTTGGAGATGTTGAAGCTGATTTAAAGGCGCATTGTCCGTTTGCGAGGTATCTCCAAGTGGTTATTAGTTTGGATGATTCCATTTTTTGTCACACAATACATTTTGTTTAGATTAAATTTCTATTATGACTGTAGATGTAAGCCGCTGGTGGGAATTTCATATGGATCCTCCAGGATCTTATATCTTGAACCCACGACCAACAGATTACAAGTCTGTCGCTCTACCAACTAAGCCACAGCGGCATGAAGTTTCTTTACTCACATTTTATTTTTGCAGGTTTTGCGACAAATCTTTACCTACCTTATATCTAAATCCTCCCTTTTTGGATGAATTTAAATTTGTTTCATTGTAATTCAAGAAATCTTTGATTACGGATATAAAGAAGTTTTATCCCGATTTTACGAGCCATCTTTTTTAATTTGCGATCACTTGTTGCTAATATTCCATTTTTTTCTTTCCCATAATGTAGCAGTATAAAGTCAACATTTCGATGCTTATATTCAGAGGGCCATTGTTGACAATATTTGTGGACAAATTCAATCGCTATGCGTGCTTCCATTCGTTCTTTAGGATTTCCTGATAGATTTAATTTCTCAAGCTCTGAGAAAATTGGATCAAGGACAATTAAAACCCGCTTTCCAGGAATAACACGATCCAATTCATACGATAGATTGAAACTGGGATTTTGACTAAGTGCCATTAAAAAATTGGTATCTAAGAAAATTATTTTCTCTCCTTCTTTTAAAGTTTGGGAATTTAATTGATCCGTTGTTCTTTCCCACCTTTAATAACTCCCCATCCTATTAACCTCCATCTACGATCGATTTGACGACTTATTGCTATACGAGTGCCTACTTCTGCGCACACAGGAAGCCGAAGTCCAACATGAATACCCTTTTTCCCAGTTTTTGTTACTTTTCCTACAGTTTTCGCGGTGGCCACACTTAACATAAGGTTCTCATTCATTTCTATTTCATGAACTTTTGTTTGAACCTCACTTCCCACAACACGTTCCAATAAGTGGCTATCAAGCTCAAGAACATCCCAACTTGGTGGAAGTTCTTCAGGATAACCAACCACTTGTCCTACAAGAGAATCACTTTTTGTGAGAGCAGGGTCAATGTTTGTACCGATACCAATGAGTCCTCCTGGTAAGGCGTTCTGAAGTTCTCCGAATCCAGATCGTAAGCTTACAATTTTAGTGCGAATAACCTGCCATTTACTCCCCTTACGATTTCCTGGCCGAATTTCGATTTCATCATCAACAGAAAATTTCCCTTGGATGATACTTCCTCCTACAACCCCTCCTTTGAGTTTTGTGGGTGATTGACCTGGTTTGTTTACATCAAACGATCTTGCAACGAGCATACGTGGTACTTGGCTTTCATCTCTTTTGGGCGTTGGGAAGTGTTCCTCAATACTTTGAATTAACATATCTATATTTGTGTGATGAATCGCACTTATGGGAATAATAGGAGAATTTTTTGTATTAGAAGTAGAAATAAACTTCTTCAAATCCTTATAGTTCTGAAGAGCAGCCTTCTCGGAGACTAATTCGATCTTATTTTGGCAAACAATAACTTTCTCCATCCCTATAATCTCCATTGCTGCAAGATGTTCACGAGTCTGAGGCATGGGAACTCTTTCATTGGCTGCTACGACTAATAGTGCCCCATCCATTATACTCGCTCCAGATAACATTGTGGCCATTAATACTTCATGACCAGGAGCATCAACAAAAGCAACACGGCGGAGAAGAATGGTTTCTTTACCACAGATTGGACAATTTTCTTTCGTTGTATATTTGGCTGGGCTTTCGCATTCTGGACACTCACGAAACTCTGTTTCAGCGTAGCCTAATCGTATAGATATTCCTCTTCTAATTTCTTCACTGTGGGTATCAGGGAATTTTCCAGTCAAGGCTTCGGTTAATGTTGACTTTCCGTGATCTACGTGCCCAATCATCCCTATTGAGATCTCAGCTTGCTTAGGCTTTTCTGACAGGGTTTTCTCCTTTTTTTTCGCTGGAGATCGTTTCTTCTTTCTCGGCATACGAATCCTCGAAATATTTCATAATAATTCTTCGATAGCTTTACTGTCCTTCTCTCGTTCAAGTATTTTAAGGTTTATTTGGTATATATCCTCACTTATTAATCGCCCTCGGACACGTTTCCGACGCCTCTTCCCTTTTCTTGAAGGTTTATACCCAACTCCTCTATGCCCAATGAGAATGCGTTTGGGCGTAGCTCCCTCCACTCCAGGAACCATAGGAAATCCAGAATGATCAGAGCCACCAGTAATTTTGAATAAATAGCCGTCAAAACCGATAAAGCTTCCATCGAGCTCATCTCCAACACCTTTTCCAATGAGGTGACGAGTCATCGCATCATCATCGATTTCTTTCTTATAACTTTGCTTACCATCGGCTAAATTTAGTTGAAATCTAACCATTTTATCGTCTCAAGACTTTTTATTTATCGACCTATTAGAATAACCGTGGTGATCTGTACCCAGATGTTCTTTAGGTGATACGTGTCATATCGTGTCAAATCTCTTTCTATTCTTAATAGTTATTATAATTCTCAGTGGATTTTCTCATTATTTTTCTGTAGTAAAAATTAGCAAAAACACCTACGTTGTTGGAGATGAAAGAATACAGAAGACACCTTGTTATTTTGCGGACTGAAATCTAATAAAAACTGTAGTATCTCCTTTGAAACCATTACAATAAGAAATCATACTAGTTATTTGAAAAAATTCACAGTGCCCAGTATTTATTCACAGTTCGTCGTTTGATTTCAACCAATTCGGTAAGTGCATCCATTTCTGTGCCACTTAGAATTTTCTCTTCAATAATTTTTCGAGCATCAGATTCAGGAACATCGACCCATAACTCATCTCCTTCCTTAATCTGTCGTCCCGCTGTTGGGCCTCGGATTGCGACTGCTACTTGATCCGTAACTTTCGCTTGAGTAATATTCTTTCCGCTCTCTTGAATTTGTAATAAGAAACCTATTTTTTTATTCTCACGGTCAATGAGATTAAGTTGAGGAGTTAAGATCCCCGCGAGTACTTCAACTCCTATAATACATGGTTTACTCTGTCTAAATACGTAAGGAAGCACCTTAATTTTACTTGGTCGGACAATATCCTTCAAGGCTTCTTCTTCAAGACGCTGTTGGACTTCATATTGATATGTTTCGTATTCTTCTGCTAAACGGTAAATAATATCATCCTGAATGATTGGAATTTGTGATTTATTAGCCTCATCTTGGGCATCAGAGAGGGGTTTTACCCGAAACCCCAGAATAATGCCATAGAATTCATTTTTTTCCTTTGATAATGATGCTTGATATACGTCTTTTTTGGTCACATCTCCGACTGCAGCAAAACGAATCTGAATGTTTGAATCTCTTAGAAAATTAACAAGAGCCTCTAAGGAACCTAAGGTATCAGCCTTTACAATAACGCCAGCATCATCAGTTTCAACTAGAATACTTGCTAATTCCTCTTCAATTTTAGTTACCGCTTCTTTTACATCATTTTCATCCACTACATATATCGAAGATCCTGCAATGGCTTCATCAATGTTAGGAGCCGCTAATTTAACGCCAACTGCAGCTATAGCTTCTTCTACACTGTCAAATCTTTTTCGTGGATCCCGAATCTCATCTAATTCTTTCGGTAATAGCACTGCACGAACATTAGTTATAATTGGGCCATTGGTGCCAGCTAATACAATCCGAGAATTTTGTTTAATCGTACCATCGAAAAGAATGACATCCAGAGTCGTACCCATTCCTACTTCCTTTTTCACTTCAAGAACAACACCCTTTCCTTTATCTAAATGTAATTCTAGTTGTTTCTTTAGGTATTGTTCTGTAAGGCTTGCTAAAACTAGGAACATTTCAGGAATGCCCTCACCAGTTACTGCTGAGGTAGGAATTATTGCGATTTTCTTAGCAAAATTTTTGATCCTGTCAAAACGATCTGTTTCAAGCTTATAATGACTCAACTCAGACATGACATCGTATATAACAGATTGTAAAGCTTCCAATGTTCCACTAGATTGTTTAGATATTGATTTCAACAAAGTAATGTCAGGAAAACTTTTCCAACCAGGAAGCCGATCAATTTTGTTTGCTGCTATTAGGAAAGGTACCTTTTGTTGCACTAGAATGCGTAAAGACTCAACTGTTTGGGGTTGAATCCCTCTACGAACATCTATGACTAAAATTGCAAAATTTGCTGCACTAGCTCCTCGTTGTCTCAAATTCATGAAAGAACTATGCCCTGGGGTGTCAATGATTAAGATACCAGGGATCTTAAGTTCCTTTTTACCTGGGGTTAATAATGAACCACATAACGCGGTTACTGTCTCAATTGGAAAGAAACTCGCACCAATATGTTGAGTTATCCCTCCTGATTCTCTTGATTGCACAGCTGTTCCACGGACTTTGTCTAGTAAACTAGTCTTACCCGAATCTACATGGCCAAGAATTACGGTAATTGGGCTTCGTATTTGACTTTTATGTTCTTCATCTGATGTCATTTAATATCAAGCCACCTGTAAGATATTTAAATTAAGTCAAAGCTCCGAAAATTGTTACTAGATCTTGAACTATAGTTAGTGGAACCCTTGTTTCATGAATTAATATGTAAAATATTGACGAAGTGATTATGAAACAAGACTATTCTTCTAAATTAATGAAGGGCTCTAGTATTATCGAATTTGTGAAATTACAATGCAATCTATATACTTTTGTAAATGATGTGCATAAAAATTATATCTTCCTCTTGCAGCAGGCTAAGATGATAAAAACTGAAGTCTCTTTTACAAAAAGGAGATTGAAACCTCATTGAGACGAGATAATACACATTATTTTATATTTCCAGAATATCTTGATAAAACACTTACTCGTAAGGAAGGGCGGCGATTATCTCTAGAATTAGCATTAGAGAATCCTACGATTACAGAAATTCGATTAGCAGCCGAGAAATTAGAATATGATTATGAAGTCCAGAAATACGCTGCTTACCCCCGTCAATGGTGGGAAAGAAAAGGACTCATTCTAATTGAGAAAAAAAAGCCCAAATTACAAACACTAAAAGACATTAGTAAGGAAATCCAGGTGCATATTAGGCCTGCTTTAGAAAAGCAGAAGAAAACATTAGCCAAAGAGGCAAAAAAACGAAGAAGTATTAAACAGGCTCCCCCAAGGAAGGCAGAAGATAAAGGAAAACCGAAAAAATTTCGTCCCAAACGAAGAAAAAAATAATCAAACTGTGTTAAATTCTCCAATAAGAGAGAACTGGTGTTAGCTCTGCCGAAAAAACGTGATAAGTACACGAAAAAAGCTAAATCTGAAGGTTATCGGAGCCGAGCTGCATATAAGCTACTTCAGATAGATAAAAAGTTTA
>JBHLPG010000011.1:0-880 GCA_048939725.1 Promethearchaeota archaeon
TGTCTAACTTCCTGTATCTTTCTTCTCCCAAGCCAACATAAAAAAGACTATCGCTAGCTCGTTGTTTACTTACAGGGTAGGATAAGCCATTCATTCTTCCACAAAATGATACGAAACTCATGGCAGTCGCATCAGGAATAAATGATGTGTTAAATTCGGGGATATAACCTATTCGATCCCTCACTTGGTTAATTTCGTTGCGGATATCATAACCTAATACCTGCGCACTACCTCGGGTTGGTCGAATAATACCAAGTAAGGTTCTAATGAGAGTAGTTTTTCCTGCTCCGTTAGGTCCAAGGAACCCAACTCCACCCGGTGGAACTTTTACTGAAATATCTTCGATACCTCGAATTTTTCCATAATACTTAGTCAGTAAGTCTGTGGCGATTATTTCAGCTTGCAACTTTTAAGGCCCTCAATTTTTGACTTATCTATAGCTATATGGAAGATAAGATGTACCCATTTTTTTAAGCTAAAGTTTGAGGCAGATAAGAATCTCTAAAAAACCACTTTTTGAAAATTAATGGAAGATTAATCAACGAATCTGTTTTAATTCACTCCTATCTCCCTCACACTGACTCGGAGCATAATTTATTTTGACATTTTTCTTCCTGTACTGGATTTCCACATTGTGGGCAAAAATTCGGTCTTGTAAATATTGGAACACCTTGTTGTCGAATCTGAGTAATCCGATGCAATGGAATACTATCTATTTGACGTCGTGCCATGAATTCATCAAAAGATAGTTCTACATATTCATCAAAATCTCGAAAGATTATTGAAAATTCTTTTCGAATCTCAGAACCATACTGAATCCGTGATAACCACTCTTTGATTTCCCCTTTTTTTGTCATTTATTGAAATCCTTCTGGTTTAT
>JBHLPG010000011.1:890-38361 GCA_048939725.1 Promethearchaeota archaeon
ACCTACTGATTAAGAGTCGGGGAAAGCCCAAAATCGGCAGGTAGCCACAAGTAACAAAAAGTAGAAATAGTTAAATCAGTAGATTGGCTTTTTATGTTACTTAAGTAGAATATTGGGGATGAACTCATGCTCAAGGTGGTTCACCCCTCATCTACCTTCTACTCTAGGGAAATAGGAGGATCAACAAAAGTATGTTGCTTGATATTATATAGAAAACAGGGATTTTTAAACTTGAAGAATGTGGCAATCATAAAAAAATGATGTGACACCTCCCACAATTTGAAGAAAGAAGAAATTACTTCCAGAGGGGAATCGTCATTGCCTCGCATAAAAATTACTAATTTAAATCAAAGCTTTCAATTTTCTCCAAATGGAAGAAATCTTCTGACTATAATTCATGAAGGATTAGGGAGAAATGTTATCAACTCACTTTGCGGGGGGAATGGTAAATGTGGCAAGTGTCGAGTGAATATTCAAAGTAAATCCCCAAATACTGAAGTAATTTATGAAGAAATTAGTTTACCAACCGAAAGTGAACACAGATTATTAGGAAGCTCCATTAGGAATATTCGCTTAGCTTGTCAGGTAATACCACGGGATTGGGATCTGAAAATCACTATTTTAGACTTTAGTGAAATGCAAGACAGTATATTCAAGATTCAAGATTCTTTTAGTGATTTCAACTTAGATTTTCAATTTAATCCCAGAGTAGTCAGTAATTCATTATTTATCCCACCACCTTCTTTAGAAGACGCTCAAGACGATTTTACCCGCATAACGACCGCTCTAAATAATGTAACCACATTAAATCAATTAGAACCTGAGTGTCTATCTCAGTTGGCTAAAATTCTTCGAAAAAATGCTGGGGAAGTTACTGCAATCATTGACAAGAAGAAGAAGAATTTAATTACACTTAAGGAGGAAAAATCCTCTTTATTAGGGGTTGTTGTGGATGTGGGAACTACATCAATTGTTGTTACACTAATCGACCTTGAATCGGGAATTATCCTTGGAGCTGATTCGATAATCAACCCACAAATTGAATTTGGGAGAGATATCATGAGTCGTTTGACTTATGCATTAACCTCTTCCTTGAATCAACAACAATTGCAAGATAAAGTCTTTAGATGTATCTCAAAAATATTAGAGAAGCTTACTTCATCAATAGGAGCATCTCTCGAGAACATTTACGAAATGGTGGTTGTTGGAAACTCAGCAATGCATCATTTATTTCTTAAATTACCAGTTATTGGATTGTCTCGTGCACCTTTTGTACCTGTTATTTCAAAATCTATTTCATTCTTAGCCAAAGATATAGATAAATTGAAGTCTCTCAACATCCCACCTCATACACTAATCACAATGCCTCCCTTAATTGGCGGATTTATTGGATCTGATGCCGTGGTAGATGTTCTCTATACTGGTTTTGATCAGAAAGAAGGTGTACATGTATTAATTGATTTCGGAACTAATTCTGAGATTATTCTATCAAAAGATAATCACCTTTACGCCGCATCAGTAGCTGCTGGGGGAGCTTTTGAAGGGCAACATATTGCTTGTGGTATGCGAGGAGTGGCTGGTGCTATCGAAAAATGCCTAATTGAGAATGGAAACTATAATTTTCAAACAATTCAGTCATTAAAACCAAGAGGAATTTGTGGAACAGGTATCATTGACATCCTGGCCCAATTATTAGTTCACAAGCAACTAGATTTTCGAGGACAACTCTTTACAACCTCTGGGCAAAAAACCAAGAAATTAACTTTGGTTCCCTCGGACGAAGCGGACAAAAACCAAGAAATATATCTAACCAGGTATGATGTTGAAGCAATCCAGAAAGCAAAAGCAGCAACGATGGCAGCTATACGAACTTTAGCCAACCATTTATACTTAAAAATGAATAAAATCGATTCAGTTCACATCGCAGGAGTATTTGGATCAAAACTTAATATTGATAACGCAAAGATTATAGGCTTACTTCCTGAATTACCAAATGAACGATTTATCATTCAAGGAAATACTGCAGAAAAAGGAGGTAGAGCGTTTTTATTGTCTATGGAGGCTCGTGATAAAGCTACCACTATTGCTACAGCTATTAAACGACTTGAACTAACACGTTTTCCAGATTTTCAATCTTTCTTTACCGAAGGATTGTTTTTTCCAAAAAATATTCCTGAACAATGAATAAAGGAGAAGAAAATGCAAGGCTTAACAAATAAAAGAGTGTTGATTACTGGAGGCGCTGGAGGGATTGGTGTCGCAACAGCGAAACGATTCTTAGAGGAAGGAGCGAAAGTTGTTGTTTTGGATATTAATGAACAAAGTAATCAACAAGTTAAAAACCAGCTCCCAACATTGGATGGTACTATTACTACTGATATTACAAAGCATGAAATGGTTGCTCAAGCTTTCGACGATTTACACGATATAATTGGTGGAATTGATATTCTAATTAACAACGCCGGAATTAGTATCCGACACCCCTTCATGGAAATAACCCCTGAGGAATGGCTTAGAGTTATGAATGTAAACCTTAATGGTATGTTCTTTGTAGCTCAACACGCAGCTAAGAGAATGTTGAAGCAGGGTGGAGGGGTCATTTTAAACATGGGTTCAACTAATGGAATGAGGGGTTATTATTATTATACAGATTATAACGCCTCAAAAGCTGGTGTTATTGAACTAACTCGTTCAATGGCGTTGGAATTAGCCCCTACAATCAGGGTGAACGTCATATGCCCTGGATTCATCCTAACACCAATGCAAGAGGCAGAATATACTCCTGAAATGAAAAGTAATTTTGAGAAGAAAATTCCTTTGGGGAGACTTGGAAAACCAGAGGAAGTAGCAGCTCTTTTTGCTTTTCTTGCTTCTGATGATGCCCTTTATATCACTGGACAATGTTTTGTCATTGATGGAGGGGAGATATGTGGAGGTTTGGCAAGCCAGAAGTAAGGAAGTCTTCGTGAAAGAGAATTAATCCACTTTTACATCCACAGTGATTGGTACTCCATTAGTAACCGCATTAGTAGCTATACAGTATTTTTTGAAAATCTTCGCGCAACGACTTTTCTTCTTAAATGATATATCTAAATTCCATATAGGAAGTAGTGTCACATCAATCTGCGTTATTCTTAGATATCCCTCCTCGTTTCTCGTTATTGTACATTTTGCCAAGGTTTCCATACTCTCAACTGGAATTCTTGCTCTGTCCAGACACATCGTGAAAGTAGCTGAAAGACAGCTAGCAACCGCTGCAGTTAACACCCTGGACGCGTCGGGATATTTCTCTTCCCCTCCGAAATCTGGTGGTTCATCGAATAATAATTCTGGATAATGTTTTTTGTCAAAAGTAGTGGTGAATTGCACTGGTCCCGTTTTTTTTATACTAATTGTAAATGATTCATCCATTTGCTATCCTTTCCTTTTCTATTTCGTAAAATATGAGATTATTTTTCCAAATTATTAAAAATGTACTCCTTAGATGGATAACTGATAATTTCATAAGAAACGATTTTGTTAGAGAGACTTTTTTCTTCCTTAGATATAATACTTCAGCTAAGTGAATTTATAATTTTTTGGTTGATTATTGATGAGTGAAACAACGAAAACGGCAATTATTACAGGAGCTTCCAAAGGTATCGGGAAAGCTATCAGTTTAAAATTTGCTGCAAATAATATTGATGTAATTTTAGCTGCAAGGGATGAAACGTTACTAAAACAGTTACAAGATCAAATTAAGGAAAATTTTAAAGTAAAATCAATAATTGTTCCGACTGATGTTACTAATGTCGACCAAGTAAAAAAATTAGTGCAGAAAACTCTGGATCAATTTGGAAAAATAGATATTTTAGTAAATAATGCAGGAGTGGGGCGATTCAAACGAGCTGATGAGTTTACGTTAGACGATTATAACTATATGTTTGATGTCAATGTCAAGGGAGTTTTTCTCGTTAGTAAATACGTTGTTCCCCATATGATCGCACGTGAATCAGGTCAAATCATCAACATTGCAAGTATCGCGGGGAAAAATGGATTTAAAACAGGAACTCTATATGCTGCCTCTAAACATGCTGTTGTAGGCTATACTTGGTCATTGAGGGAAGATCTTAAAGAATATAAGATAAAAGTTTCAGTTATTTGTCCAGGTAGTGTGGTTACTGGTTTTGGAGGCAAAAAACCTGAAAAAGTAGAATGGAGCATGGAGCCTGAAGATGTCGCTCATGCATGTTACTATCTAGCCTCTGAATCAAATTATGTCAATACTGCTGAGATTATTATCAAGCCTAGACTAAATCCACGTAAGATCAATTAGATTTAAGCACTTGATTCATGCTGTAGTGCCACTTTTCAACCTTATCAGACAAAGATATGAGTATAATCGAAATTAGCCCTAAATCAATAAAAAGATTGAAATCGCGATCTCTTTCTGATATATGAGAAAGGAAAGAGAGTAAAAGAATAAATAATATGTCAGAAGGGGATACCTTGCAAGTAAATCATAAAGTTGAATTTTTGCCTGAAAAAGATAAATTTGCAAGGGCAAGACAGAAAGGATCCCGTCAGTGGATTATTGCTCATTTGTTTGCTAGAGCAAATAAACTCATTGTATTTGCAATATTCATAGGAACCATTTTAACTGCAATAATGAACTCTGGTTTGATGGTAATTATAGGAATAGCTTTAGACGAATTCAAAATGGGAGAAGGGTCAAATCTATTTGTATATGCTATTTTATTTATTGTTTTTGCGGTTGGTTCACCAATCCTTAATCTGATAACAAATCTTATTCGAGAAACGCTAGCCCAACGACTGGAGAAAGAAGCACGCCATGAATTTTATGTTAATTTACTTGGAAAGAGTCAATCATTCCATGATTCTCAACGTATTGGAGACCTTATGGCAAGAGCGACTAATGATGTTCGTATGTTAAATTTTATGATCAGTCCTGGACTTTCATTATTATTTGAATCATTTATGAATTTAATTACCCCAATTGTTTTTATTTTATTTTTCTATCCTTCAGAGCTCCTATTAACTCCCATTCTTTTCACTATTCTCTTTATAATTACTTTAAGAGGATACACTAAAAAATTAGGACCAGTAAGCGACCAATTACGATTTGAATTTGGTCAGATGAACACCATACTTAATGAAACTCTTTCTGGAATAGAAGTGGTTAAGGGTAGTACAACAGAAGAATACGAAATGAAGCGTTATCTTACCAATGCTCAAGGTTATCGTGATGCTTTCGTTCTTCAAGGAAGAATTCAGGCAAGATATATCCCGCTATTATTAATCGGGCTTGCAATGACTCTTGGATTAGGACATGGAATATTACTTTTTTTTAATGAACGAATGACTGTCGGAATGATTATTTCTTATGTGGGTTTAATCTCTAATCTGAGGTTTCCGACCTTTATATCAATCTGGGTTTTTGCATTAATTAAATTAGCTGTATCGGGGGCCGATCGCTTACTTGATATAATGGAAAAAGAATCTGATATTGATGAAAATATCCATGGTTTGGAAAAAACCATTAATGGTTTAATAAAATTCAACAACGTCTCATTTAAATATCCAGGATCAAACAAAAAAGTTTTATCTAATGTAAACTTTGCAATAGCTCCTGGCCAGACAGTAGCTATTGTTGGAACAACTGGATCAGGAAAAACAACATTAACCAAACTGCTTTCACGATTATATGATCCAGATGAAGGTCAAATATTAATTGATGGAATTGATATAAAAGAATGGAAACTAGAGTCATTAAGGAATCAAATATCCTATATCGAGCAAGATACATTTCTATTTTCGGATAAAATTGCAGAAAACATCTCTTTTGGTCAAACAAGTTCTCTCGATGAAATCAGGAAGGCAGCAAAAGAAGCTCAAGCAGATATCTTTATTGAACAGTTACCAAATGGTTACGAGAGTGAAGTGGGAGAACGCGGAGTTCAACTAAGTGGAGGGCAAAGACAACGTATTGCGATAGCTAGAGCTTTTTTAACTGACCCCCGAATTTTAATATTAGATGATTCAACTTCTGCAATTGACTCTGACACTGAGGATAAAATACAAAGAGCCATGACCAAAATACTTTCTAATAGAACTACTCTTTTGATCACTCATCGCTTGAGCCAGATCAGGTGGGCTGATCTAATTCTTGTAATGAAGAAAGGAGAAATTATTGCTAAAGGAACTCACGAAAAGCTAATGCAAACATCTGAGGAATATCGGAAAATCTTTGTCAAGAGATTTGATTTAGATGAGATATATATTTTGGTAGAGGAGGCGGTAAAATAATGGGGTTCGGGATAGGATTAGCTGCGGAAGAATATGATAGAATCTATAACGATCGTGACCTAGTGAAGCGAGTTTTACGGTATTTTGCTCCTTATAGAACAGCTATGTTTTTGGTGATAACCTTCATATTTTTACAAAGTATAACAAATTCCTTGATTCCAATTATTTCTAGAGAAGCAATTAATAAGCTTGAAGAGACAACTAGCATAACAGAACAACAAATATATGTTCTATTTTTAATAATAATCACTCTAATTTTGAATTCTCTCGGGTGGGTGTTTAATTACATTAGACAATTATATAGCGCTCAGGTGATCGGTGATGTCGTTCTCAATTTACGTCAGGACGTGAATTCCGCTGTTTTAAATCATGACATGTCCTTTTTTGACAAGTACCCTACAGGAAAAGTTGTTTCAAGGATTAATACAGACTCTCGAGACTTTGGCCAGACAGCTAATCAATTAATGATGACCAGTTCCTCTCTACTTCTCGTTCTTATTATGTTTTGGATTATGTTCAGTATAAATTCTTTTTTGACACTAGCAATCCTCACTTTAGTTCCTTTTATCTTTCTCATCACTTTAGGTTTCAGAAAAATGGCACGAAGATTAACGTTATTGGGACAACGGGCATTGGCAGTAGTTAATGCATTCGTACAAGAGTCTTTTTCGGGCATTCAAATAGCAAAAACTTTTCGACAAGAAAACAAACTATATGAGAAATTTAAGGACGTTAATCAACAATCATACATCGTTAATAGAAGAAGAGCATTTTTGTTTAACTTCCTTTTTCCTGCTTTAGGCACCATTCAAGGAATTGCTTTAGCTCTTCTCATCATAATGGGAGGAACCGCAACTCTGAACGGAGATCTTAAAGCAGGTGACTTTTATCTCTTCTTACAAAGCCTACAGCTTTTCTTTTTTCCCCTTTTAACAATTGCTTCTTTTTGGCCAAGTTTTCAATCAGGGTTAGCTGCCTCAGAACGAATTTTTGCCTTAATTGACACCCCTCCTGCTGTAATCCAAAATAATAATATCATTCCAGAAAAAATAGATGGAGAAATTATTTTTGATAATTTGGAGTTCTCCTATGTTAAAGGACAAGATGTTTTAGACCAAAATAAATCTGTACATACTGATAAGAGTGGTGAGGGTATTGCTGCTAAAGTATTTGACGAATTTTCTTTAATAGTAAAACCAGGGGAATCACTAGCAATAGTAGGACATACAGGAGCGGGAAAGTCTAGTCTAGCAAAACTATTGACGAGATTTTATGAATTTCAAGAGGGTGATATTCTTATTGATGGTGTAAGTATCAGGGATTATGACCTAAAAGCATATAGAAAGCACATTGGTATAATCCATCAAGTACCCTTCCTTTGGGGAGATACACTTGAAAATAATGTAAAGTATGGAAAACAAGATGCAACTCGTGAAGAGGTCCTCTGGGCGTTAGAACAAGCTGGAGGGGCAAATTGGGTGGAAGATTTGCCACATGGCCTTGAAACCAACATCCGAGAAAGAGGAGCATTGCTTTCAATGGGACAACGACAACTTGTGGCATTAGCAAGAGTTTTATTAGAAAATCCATCTGTTTTAATTTTAGATGAAGCAACCGCTTCCGTGGATCCATTCACTGAAACTAGGATTCAGGAAGCTCTTCAAAAAACGATTCAAGGTCGAACCAGTATTATTATTGCTCATCGTTTATGGACTGTTCGTCATGTAGATCGTATAATTGTATTAGATCATGGAAAAATTGTCGAGGAAGGGAATCATGACGAATTGATACAATTAGGGGGGCATTACGCTAAGTTATATGACACTTATTTTCGGCATCAGTCTTTTGAGTATATTGAGAAAGTAAGGGAATTCAAGAATCTAAACTAGGATTTCTTTCTTCCTGAATAAACATAGAACCCGATCTCCTTTCAATTAGTATAAAACTTCCAAAGGTAAGGAAGGTGGCTAATGTAGCCGCGATCATTATGTCAATATACCCACCACCTGTCGAAGTGATTATTAATGCAATAAAAGACCCGATTAGATTTGAGATAGGTAGAATGCTAGTAATTATCCCCGCGGCGGTCGATTTATCAAACATACTCTTTTCTACAGAATACCTTAATGTTCCAACGTAAAGCAATGCCCAAGAAAATCCTAGAATGATTTGTAATGGAATGATCCCCCAAAAGGTTTGCGGAATCGTGAAAGAAAGAAAACTAATACTTGAAAATAACAAGCCTAAGGATACCATCCTTTTACTGTTCATTCTATCACTAAATTTCGTCATAATGATAGCTTGAGTAGCTGCATTAGTGAATTGAACAAAACCAACCCAAAAGGTGTCCGCTCCCAATCCTATTAGAAATAATGGCCAAAACACCCATATTGCTGAAGCAAAACTATGTCTTATTACCAAAGCTAGATAAATTTCCTTTCGTTCCCAAAAAACTGATACTATTGAATCCTTGTACTTTTTGATCTCATTTTCTTCTTCCATGAGAGTAAATGCTATAATAGCTGCTCCTACGAATGCAAGAGAAGCAAAAACGAATATTCCCTCTATCCAGTACAAACCGATGACACCACTGATAAGAACTCCTAACGCCCACCCTAATGAACCATATGCAGAGAAGTTTCCGATTTTATCTCCTTTATCTGAGACCAATGCGACCAGGGCTGGGGCAAACATCCCTATACCTATACCACCGAGTGTTCGGAAAAGAATGAACTCAAATTTGAAAGGTATAATTAAGCCAAAAATAGTAAGAGAAGCTGCAATTGATCCGATAATAACAAAAATCTTCCTTACCCCCATCAAGTCTGAAAGACGGCCTGATAAGACCCCACAACTAAATGCAACTATACCATAGAGAAGCGCAGCAAGGGCAATTTCTGGATCAGAAAGTCCGATCGTATTTCCCCAAACAGGAACATATGTAAATACTGAAAGCGTTGCGAGATTGGCAAGAAACTGAATAATGCCCTCTTTGGTTAACATAATTTTACATACCATCAAATTTTATTTTCTAAAAATCAGGAGGAACTGTGCTAGAAAACTTAGTGAAAACTGTTAAAGAACTTAAATTAATCTCTATAAGAATAGTACCTATGGGGAAATTTAATTAGATCACCTTAATGGAAAACATGGAAATGGAGTAAATATGGCAGATGATAAAGGATATGAGAAAAGTGCCTGTTTCTATGACCTGTTCGATAAGAAGGAAAACTTGGATTTTTTTTTGAAGTATGGACAGGAAACTGGAGGGATTCTGGATATTGGTGCGGGAACTGGAAGAATCGCACTTTATTTGGCAGAAAAGGGAATAAAAGTGGCTTGTGTTGAACCTTCTCCTGCAATGCAAAGAGAATTTCTCAGGAAAATTCAGATGAATCCTGAGCTCGGAAAAAATATCACTCTAATAACTGGTGATGCCCAAACTTTCAAAGTGAACGAAATGTTTGAAGCTGCATTCCTTTCTGGGAGTTTTGACCACATACCTAACAAAAAGAGAGTTCCGGCTTTTCAAAATATTAATCGTCATCTACAACTTAAAGGAAAACTTATTTTCGATGTCTATATTGAAGGGATGAGGGATTCTCCGTTATCGCTAGTGGATACTGTTAAGGAGGGAAATCATGAATATAAACGGTTCATCGGCACCAAAGTTCTTCCAGATAAGACAATAGATGTGCTACTTATCTATGAAACCTATAAACAAGGAAAATTGGTTGAAAAAATTGAACAACAATCAACAGCATATATCACAACCCGAACTGAAATCCACGTATTGTTAGACGAAACAGGTTTTTCAATTGAGAATGAATTTAGTGATTATTCTTTTTCTCCTTTTAAGGAAGGAGATTCACTTCTAGTAACTGAAGCTAGCAAAATTAAATAACGAATTCTCTAGCAATTGTATCAGCAGCGGTTATAACTCTAAGAATTCAAAATTCCTAAATCCTAGATTCTTTACAAGCGTTCCATTGACTTATTTTTCTTCATAAAAATTATGAGCAAGGCCACAGAGGAAGAGCTTGAACCATTTTCCCAGAAGTGAACATCTCTTTCTTTTCTTCAACAGGGCGGGAAATAAGAGATTTCACAAAGAATTTCCATATTGGTTCGCTTGTATCAAAATATTCAGAAAAATCACCAATCAATAAATATGCTTCAGCAGGAGGAACTTCTCTGGGTTCTCCATGTAAATCCCCGAAAATACAGACTTTCATTAAATCATCCAGTCGAGCTAAGGTTCTATGGTGAAATAGAGTCTTCGATTATTTTTTCCCTTATTCACCAGTTTTTTAATACTTATACTACCTATTTCCTTTAATGACTGGATATGACATCCTCCGTCTGGTTGACGATCAAAATTTTTGATGTCAACAATTCGAAGATTCTTTATGCCCTTAGGAATCCCCATTGCAAGCTTAACTAGATCAGGGTCTTTTTCAACTTCCGAGCGGCTCATATAATATACTTCTACAAGATGATCCTCTTGAATGATTTCATTACTTTTTTCCACCTGTTCCTCAATTAATGCCCGATCGAAGTTTTCAAGATTGAAATCAATTCGACCTTGTTCTGTGGAGGCAATATCATTACCTGTGATTTTGGCCCCGAGATTCTTATAGAACGCACCACTTAGAACGTGTGCACAAGTATGATACCTCATTAATTTATAGCGCCTTTCCCAATCCAGTTTACCAATGACTTTGTCTCCGACTTGAAGCCCTTCTTTATCAACCTCATGAGAAATCTCGCTACCAAATTTACCTACATACACAACACTAAAAATCTCAGATCCTCTAGTCAGAGTTCCCTCATCGTTTGCAATCCCTCCAGATTTTGGATAGAACGCAGTTTGATTTAAAACAATATATTTACCGTCTTTTATCGAAGTTACTTCAGCTTCAAATTCTTTTAACATCATATCATCTAAATAGAGTGCTTTAGCCATTTTAGTCCCTTCAAGAATGAAGTTAGGTTATTCTAATATTAATTTTCCCCGAATGTTAAGGTCTTTTCGTTTGTGATTAAATAGCCTAAGAAATTCTCTTATCAACATAAGGGTTCGAATCTTGTCTCATATGGAAAGGTGTAAAACCTAGACAGCTGACTGAAATAGTATGTAAACAATCTTGGCATTCAATCAACATATCCTTCGATCTGATTCGATTTATTCCTATACCTAAATATAATCTCATTCCCAACAGAAGTTAACTCATTCCAATCAATACGTTTGGAGCGATAACTATGGAAATCAATCCAATAGCAACACCAAAACCTAATAATAATCTTAGAGAAATTCATAGATAGAAGAGTAAGGATAGAAGAAATAACAGAATCCCAAATATTTTGAAGAAAAAGTTTCCCCAAAATGAATCCCAACTGAGGAACCCTTTCGTTTTCAAAAAAGCAATCCAAACTCCACCGTAATTAAATGCATCAACAAAAGCATGAATAAAAATCGCTCCAAAAATTGATCCAATCACCATGACCAATAAAGAGCCAATTATAGGTAAATTTTGGATGATAACCAAAAGAACTAATGGAAGACCATATAGTAGATTATGTGTTCCTTTACCGCGGTGTGGTAGAATCTGATTGAATGTGATTCGTGCAATTTTCTGATCTTGATCGGGTAGTCGAGAAAATATAGGAGCAATCAAGAATGATCCAACTCCCCATAGTATGATTGGCGTTTTAAGGAGTCCTAACAAAAGACTGACGAACCCAATCCCGACAAAAACATGAGTTAAACCTCTCATAATAGATCCCATGTATATCTTTGACTCTTGAAGAGTATTAATTTTAGAATTAAGGTCATAATTCAGTAATACTCTATCCTAATATTGGTGGATCTCATTAAATACTCGTGAGATTCTATTATCTCTATCGATATTTTGAGAATACTTTAAATGCCCGAATAATCCGGTTTTACTAAAAAGTTCTTTATTACAGACATAACATTGAAATTGCCCGAGCTTACACGGCGAATAATAGAATGAAAGTGACGAATGGACTTTTCTTGGAAAGTGGAGAGAATCAAATACTCATTTATGACCCAAAAAGACAACGTAAAATCCATTTAACCCTCCACAAACCTTGGTTTTTCTTTCCCTTTAGGGAAGTCAATTACTTAACCCCTATTCGTATTTTTAATCCATTTTATATTGATAATGATGAATATGAGACTATTCCAGACACTTTGATCCTACTTGATCCAGATATCTTGATAAATTCACGAGTCATTACTAGCGCGAGTGCTTGTCCACGCCAAGCGTTTCTTCAATTTCTCACAGGAGAATCTAAACCAAATCTTCCTATGATACGTGGATCCATCATTCATGACGCTTTTTCTGTAATAGTGGCAAGAAAAATGCCTGTATCAGAAGCCCTTAAAGAAGTATTTGATAAATATGCGTTTCAACTTTCCTATTTATCCGCTAATCTCAAAGATATTTCTGCAGATATCAGCCCTGTTTTACGAGGGCTAGCTCAATCAGTAGCTACTTTACAAGAAAATTTGGTACCAGAAATGACATTTCTGGCTCCTATCTTTGGTATAATGGGCCGATTAGATTATTGGTCACCCAAAGAGCTATATGAGTTAAAGACAGGTCGTAAAATTCCAGAAACCAACACATGGTTTTCGGATCTTATGCAAACTGTTATCTATATGCATGGATTGAGTTCTACTCCCAAAGCAGTTACAAAATCTTCCGTAATATACTCTGGTGAGGGTACACCTTCTTTTCGACAAACAACAATAAATCTAGACTTATTGCAAAGGATTCACATGGCGCGGAATTATTGTTATCTAATTCAATTTGAAGGATATATTCCACCAAAGACAGAAATCAAGATTTGTAATCGCTGCTTTTCTCGGGACACATGCATTTCTATATATAACATCATGAATAAACAAAAGTCCTCATCATCAAAAGAATATCAGTATTTTAACCACTTTCTCTCATTAATCAGGTTAGAACATCTAAAAAATCGACATGAGTTTACTTTACTATGGAAAATCTCTTCTCAAGGACGTGTGAAAACTGGAAAAGCTATCAAAGAGATTAAACTTATGAAGAAAGATGGGGATATACATCAATATTCTTGTCGAAATCTTTCTGAATTACGGCCTGGCGAACCTGTCATCTTAAGTCGAGGTAATCCTATCGTCGATGTCACGACCATGGCAACAATCATGTCAATTGAACGTGATAACATTTCATTGAGTAGTCAAAACGATTTACCAAGTGAGGCTTATCTTGATGCTTACTCTTCCGATTTTACTTTCCGAAGATTAAACAAGAACCTTTATGACATAACTTTTGGGTTGAAATGTCAACACAAATCTCAGCAGTTTGTAATTTTAGGGAAAAAACCCACTTTTTCATCGCTGAAAACCTATAAGCTGGAAGGCTTGGATGAGAGTCAAAAGAAAGCAGTTCACTTAGCTTTGAGTGCAAATGATTTTTGCCTTATCCAAGGGCCAGCAGGGACAGGTAAAACTTATACGATTGCCAAATTGATTCAACTCCTTCGCAAGGAAGGTCAAACTATACTCCTCTCAGCATATACCAATACAGCCGTTGATAATATCGTCCACCAGTATCTTGAAATTATTAAAGATGGTGATCCACTTAAGGAGATTGTACGGTTAGGTGTAGAACAAGCAATGAGTCCTAATGTTGTTAAATTCTCATTGCAACAAAAAAAGCTGACTTACGATGCATTGTTAAAAACGCCTATAATTGCAGCAACCACAAGTACTATTAGTCGTAGTCTCTATGATGATCTTAATTTTGATACTGTGATTATAGATGAAGCATCACAGATGGCTGAACCTTTTATTCTTTCAGCTGTAACTAAAGGTTCTCGTTTTATTCTTGTAGGTGATGACAAGCAACTACCTCCACTAGTCCAGAGTGGTCAAGCTGAAAAATTAGGGCTTGGTATAAGCTTATTTGAGCGTTTGAAAAAACTTCACCCTGAAGCAAGTGTTCTCTTGAAATATCAATATCGTATGCACTCGAATCTAATGGAATTTAGTAACCGCTCCTTTTATGGTAACTGTGTTCAAGCAGCTACACCTAAAGTAGCTGGCCAGTTACTTTGGGATCTTTTACCTGAAGATACACATAGCGTTCCAGATCCTCTTTTTCAAGCAATTTTAGATCCAAATCAACCTTTAGTATACGTGGAAGTTAATTCAGTTTTTGATCGAAAACGCCGAGTAAATATTCGTGAAGCAGAGATTATCAATAAATTAGTGCGATTTTACCTACAAATGGGCATTCAAGCTGATCATATTGGGATTATTGCCCCTTTCCGAGGACAGGTTGCTGAAATTATCCGCCATGTAGGAATAGATTCAGGAATTACGGTAGATACTATTGATAGATTCCAAGGATCAGACAAAGAAATGATTATTCTTTCTCTTTGTACTCTTTCTCGCCCTCATATATTAGAGGATGAACGACGACTGAATGTTGCTTTAACACGAGCTAAGAAAAAATTAATAATTATAGGAAACAGCCCAACAGAAGAATCTATTACTCTATTCCAAGATCTATATACATTCCTAAAGCAAAATTTCTCACATATCCGTCTAGCTCTACCAAAATTAGGTACAAAAAAAGAAGTAAAAAAAGAACAGCGAATTGAGGTTGATACTTCCTTTCAATCATTAAGTAGAGATGATATAAATAAAGAATTTATTCACAATATTAATCATAGTATCTGTGTTATATGCCTAGAATCCGTAGAAAATCTGGAAAAATTAAGATGTCCGATCTGTAATCAAGCCTATCATGTGGATCATCTTCAAGAATGGCTAGATTACCATGATACTTGTGTTATTTGTCAATCACGAATTCAGATAATCTGACATTAAATAAAGGTCTCTGATAATAACAGCTAAATTTAATTGTACAATTATTAGTTGAAAGTAAAGCAATTAGTCTTTTTTTGTTTTGAAAATGCTTTTATTATTTCCTACAAAATTCTAAAGTATTTTTAAGCTTTAATTTCATCCATAATCGTGATAAAAAATCCCCCTCTAGTGAGGAAGATTAGTAGATAAAGAATTATCTAACAAGGTCTCCCTTAGAGATAAAAATACAATTTTAGCCTTCAAACACAAGAAAACCATTCATTTAAAAACAATTACAAAAGAAATTAAAATTAAGGAAAGAATGCCTCGAATTGATAATCTTTTTGATATCGAGATTGAGGACTGAAAAGGGCGAAAAAAATCGAAATGGATCCTCAGACTAGACAACAGAAGGATTTAGGTGCTTTCTACACTCCAGTCCATCTTGTAAATTCACTGACACAAACATCCATCGAACAGTTTCTAATTACCCAAGTAAACTCTCAAACTTCTTCAAATTTTCTTTCTCTGGAAGAAGTTTTACGTACATCCAATTTATTTTATATTGAAAAATTAAAAAATATCTTAGAAGAAATAAGAATACTTGATGGGGCAGCAGGGGACGGGAGATTCTTAAAAGCCTGTTTGATTACTATTATTCCGATTAAAGAAGAAATTGACACCTTATTAGGCTTAGAAAAAAAGACCCCTGAATCAACTTTACTTAACATAATTGACTCTAATCTTTTCGGGATGGAGATCGATTCAGAAACAGCCTCAATGTGTTACAATACCCTTGATACGGTCATTTCTAATCTTAATCTAGCCTCTATGAATAAGATAATGTATAATAATATCATTATTGGCAATTTTTTAGAAAGTTCACTTTCAGACTGGACTCAACTTCCTTCAACTTCAAATGGATTTGATATTATACTTGGTAATCCCCCGTGGGGAGGAAAATTGACTAAAGACCAAAGAGACTATTATTACGATAAATTTGAGCTTCAGAGTCCAAAGCGGAATCTCAATACTTTCTCACTCTTCGTTTATCAAACAACGAACTTATTAAATCCAAATATCGGAATGTTAGCTTATTTTCTTCCTAAAAACGTCACACGATCCAACCAATACACCCATCTTAGAGAATTTCTCGTGAAAAATTTTAAGATACTTTCTATTGATTTTCATGGACTTTTTCAAGACGTTACGCAAGAATTCATTTCAATAATAGGTTTACATAATAGAAATATCCCCTCAGATCATTTTGTTGTCATTAATGGAAAGACACGTGTTCCCCAAGATTTATATCTGACGAATGTTGATTATATTTTTACAAAAGATTTCGATCCTCAATCCAAAAAGCTAGTTCAGCTAATTAATAAGAATGCTATCCCATTGAGAAAATTTTTGAAAATTCGGAGAGGAGAGGAACTTTCTAAACGAGGAGGGGTTATGTATTGTCCTAATTGTAGAGAATGGGTTCCTTTATCAAGCAGGAAGCTTAGTATAACCTGTTCTTCATGCAAACAGTCTTTGAATGAAGGAAGCTTAGAAACTAATTTCTTGATTAAAAGGCAGCCTACTTCTTGTCATACACAACCTATCTTGACTGGAGACGATTTTGAAAGCTTCTCAATCCATAACACTCATTTCATTGACCCTACAGTTGAATTCAGATCCAAAAAAAATCCTTCTATCTATAAATCCCCAAAGATAGTAATTCAAAAAATTAAACCTTACTTATGTGCAGCCTATGATTCAAATGGTCACTGGACAACTCAAAATGTCTATAATCTAGTTTTAAAGTCAAATTATAATGATAATCCTGATTTACTCTATTATATTCTTTCAGTCCTCAATTCGTCTCTCTATCGTTGGTTTTACGAAAGTCAATTCAATTTGGGATCAAAATACACCAATGCAATATCTATTCATAATCTACGGCGTCTTCCCGTCAAGAATCCTGATTTTGGTGATTCATTATTCCGCCAGATTGTACAACTTGCTAAGAAAATCACTAGTGATAATATTCAGGAAAATAAAGCAATCCCAGACCTAAATAGGTTAATTCTAAGATATTATCAAATCGATGAGACCCCTTCCCTATCCTAATCTTTATTTTTTGATTCATACCTTTGGGGGTCTGCAAAAAAGTCAAGTGCCCGAATAAATGTGTGAAATTCCGCATAATGGATAGCTCCCTCTGGAATATAATAACTATCTCCTTTTTCATATTTCTTCGTTTCCCCTTCGATAGTTAAAGTCATTTCTCCTTCTATAACAATCCCCCACTGGGCAGAATGGCTATGTGCTGGAATTTTTCCAGGTTCTATCTCAAAAAAAACGATTTGAAAATCTTTACCTTGAGCTATCCACCCTTTAATCCCTTCAATAGAAATATCTGCTATTGGAAGAGAAGATATGATATCTGGAAAACGATTTTTTACCATTTTACTTATCTCACTACTGGAAAATAGCTGAATAATTAATCAGGGTTACTCATTCTGATTTTTCTTTTAATATAGTAACCTGCTTTCTGCGCAGCAACGATTCCTTCTCCAACTGCGGTTCCTATTTGTTTAATTCCACCTGTTACATCCCCCGCAGCATAAATACCTTCAACATTTGTTTCCTGATTACTATTAACTATAATACTACCAGAGGGATCTGATTCAACTCCTATTAGTGTTGCGAGCTTAAAGGGGTCTTCTCCAATGGCAACAAAGAGTGCTTTTACTCTAATTTCGGAGTTTTCATCAGTCTTATGATTTCTGACAACTAGCTTTCGTATGCTCTCATGTTTAATTATAACTTCCTCAATCTTGCTATTGAACATAGGAACAACTTCGTTATGCGATAGGACTTGGTTTGCAATAGCATCATCAACATCGAGTTTCTCTCCTTCATGAATAAGAAAGACTTTTCGAACGACGCCGGCTAAATAGATAGCGTCATGAGCAGCAGTGTTTCCACCTCCAACAAGGGCAACAACTTTTCCTCGATGTAATGGGCCATCACACATGGCACAGTATGATAATCCTGTCCCTTCTAGTTCCCTTTCGTTTGGTAATCCGAGTTTACGACGCTTAGATCCAGTGGCAATGATAATAGCATTTGTTTTCCAACTATCCCTTGAAGTATTTACAATCATCTTTACTTTGTCAATTGTACTTACTGTATCCAGAACAATATTTGCTCCGCAATTTTCGGCTTGAGCTTTCATCTTGTCCATTAGTTCTGGCCCTGTAATTGACACAAATCCTGGATAGTTTGCTATTTCTTTCGCGGTTAAGGCAACACCCCCTACAGCCTCAGCTTCGAAGACAGTTGTCTTTAGCCCCATTCTAGCCGCATAGATTGCTGCAGTTAATCCAGCTGGGCCTCCTCCTACAATTACCAAATCTGTTTCTTTGACCATTGTGATCATTAGTCCATTTTGCTATTATACTATAAGAATATATAGAAAATCATGAAAAAAATTTCCACCTAAGGAAATAGATCTGCCAATCAATAAAGGTTTTGATTAAATTCCTTTGGGAAAAAAATGTATTACCAAATTAATCAGGTAAATACTTCTCTAAAGTGACTTGTTTTTTTAAAGGGGTTACTGGTTTACCGAATCGTGCTTTCTGAAAAATTATTTTTTGATACTCTTCTCTAATTTCGAATCCTACAACGTCTCGGCCTGCTAGACGTGCAGCTAAGATTGTCCCTCCACTTCCAGAAAAGACATCGCCGACGAGATCCCCTGAAGAACTTGAAGTAAGAACTAATTTTTCTAAGAGTACAATAGGTAATTGGCACGGATGTCCTTTTATTCGGTGAGGATCATTTCCACGATTATAATCTGGCCAGAAAAAAACATCTTCATCATAATGTTTCTGTTTATAGAACTGATAATTATTCTTATTTTTCACTAATAAGAGGACATGATAATGACTTGTCACGAATCTCCTTTTTGTGTACACACCCCAAGAGAAATACCAGATAGCATGGTTTAACATGTGGAATTGTGATTCATCGATTGCGTTTAAGATATATTGTAGGTTAGTCCATCCTGAAATGATGTACAGACTCCCGTTCTCTGTTAATGCTTCGAAACAGGATTCAATCCATGCCTTAGAGAACTGGAAATAGGAATGAGGAGTAAAACTATCTTCATATAGGTCATAATCGTCAGCTCCATATTCATGACTGGACTTGTTAAACGAAATTCCAAAGGGAGGATCAGCAATGATGAGGTCGAAGGGTCTTTCTTTAGCTTTCAAGGGTAAAGTTTCGAGTACATTTCCAATAATGAGTTCGTACTTCGATTCCTTCATCTTTTCAATCCCATTATGATGATAGAGCAATGAGTTCGTAACACGAATCCCACACTTCTTTTAAATCAAGAGTATCCCCCGAGCGCTCAATCACTCGATATCGGGAACCCATTTCGAGGAGTATTCCTGAATAAATAGCTAAGTGATCATAATCCTTGACAACAATATCTGCTTTTCTATAAGTTTCAAACCGTTCTTTGTACTGTTGTTTGAATATTCTTAGGAATTTATCTAAAGGAACGCGTTGGAGTTGTTCTTGAGTATTTATCCGACAAACGATGATTAAATCAAAAGCGATTGCTCTCTTCTTTTGAATATTTAAGACATTTCGAGCTTCACTCGGAATGGAATATGTTTTAACCACTTGAAATCCTGATCTCAATAGAATATCAGCTAGTTTGAACCATATTCGCTTATTTGAGTGATGAAAGGTAAAAACTAATAATCCACCAGGTTTAAGCTTTGATTTTGTTACTATAAAAATTTCAATTAGCTTATCATAGTAGTTTAGTGGCCTATCTGGGCTAATGATAGCTTCTGCATCCTTAGGTGTTTCTTTTGCTTTAAACCATTTATACCTATCTTGAAGAACTAAACGAAGCCATACATAAAAGAAATCTGATAACTCTGAATAGTTTACATTATCAGCATAGGGAGGATCCGAAATAATAAGATCAACGGATACTGGGAGGTCTTTAAGATCCTCTGAGTCTTGGCAAAGTAATAATAAATTTTCTTTTATGGATGGAAAGTCATTGGAATAATCAGAAATAACTCTTCCATCAATTTTTCCAGAAATGACTTTCTTTTTCGCATATTTTCCAGTAGGGGAAACACCCCTCTGATAATTGTAAGGAGCTAAATTATACTCTTTTCCCTTCAACAGACGATTAAGACATTTTATCCATGTTCCCCTCCCAAATTTTGTACCCCAAACATTATTCTCAGCAAAAGTTGAAAGTGGATGAAAATCATGTCGAGCAAAAATCCCCTCTACTTTCTGGCCTTTAGGAGAATATCGGGTAAAGACATTATTATGATTTAAAAGGTTAATAAAGGCTGCTAAGAACATTTCCTGAGAACGAATATCGGAAATTTTCTGTATATAATCGAGAATCATTGTGAGAGTCAATAATTGACGATCGTTGTACAACTCATCCCAATTCTTATAATTATGATTATGAAGAGTCTTTGTAGCTACTCCAAATGGAATAGGACCTTTGGGCCATTGAAATTTAAGTGAAGAAAGTTTCCATTGTGCTTTTGCCCGATTGAATAAATCCAAATCAGATTGAGAGATTCCTTTAACGAATTTATATCTAGTAATTTTAAGAGAAGAGTCTTTATTGTTTGTATTAGCACAATGTACGCAATAACCTTCAATAGCATATAATTTAGATGATAATTTCTGTTGAGTTTTCTTTAGTATATCAAGTATTTGAGTTATCTTCCCACACTTTGAGCATTTACAGGCATTGCGTCCAATACGATTCCCTAATAGAGGATTAAATTCGAATTGACATGAGGGACAGGATAGTGTTGGGGGAATAGAACCTAAATAATTGAATATAGTAGAACAAGAAGGACAAAGTATTGAAGAGATCTCACCTTTCCTAGTGACTATAAAATCTCGAAATAATGAAATATGTTGCTCACAAGTCTTACAAGGCACTAATTTAACCCAATGCGCATAAATAATGTCAGCTTGATGATTACAGACTGGACAGTGGGTTACATACCATTTTTTGACTTGTGGTTTAATTTTTTCTTCACAGTCTTTTATCAATTTTTTAAGTTCTTCTATATTCACGAGCTCTGCTTCTGTTTTCGTAATAAACCAAGCGATGGGATTAATATCAACACCAATGCATTTTAAACCCAAACGCAGGCCTTCGATGATAGTTGTCCCGCCACCTACAAAAGGATCGAGGATTGTGATATTAGTAAAGTCATGATTGGAGTAAAAATTTGCCATAAGGTCTGTTGATGGCGGTAATATCGCTCCTAATAATAACGCTCTAAATGTAGAGGAGGATCGTCTAGCAAACCATTTAGATATTTGATATATTGGTTTGTAGCTACTTCTTTCGGGAATGGCTAGTTGGCTAATTTCACGAACAGGGAATATTTGTTCAATCAATCGATGAGACATTTAACAGGACCTATTTTGTCAAAATAAATTTCAGCAGCTCTTCTGGAGTTTTGAAGACATAATCTGGCCGACTTTCAATTAATTTTGACTCTTCTATTGTTCCCCATAAAGCAGCAGCCGTTTTTATTCCAGCAGCTTTTCCAGCTATTACATCTAAAGGACTATCCCCTATAAATAAGGTTTCTGTTTTATTTAAGCTTAAGACATTAATTATCCTAAATAACGCGTCTGGATAAGGTTTTGATCGTTCTACATCATTTCCTGTTAATATTATATCAAAGACATCTATCAATCCAAGCTTATTCAGAGTCATTTCCATAGTTTTTCGTGATTTTCCTGTAAAGATGGCTAAATATTGGACAAATTTCTTCATGTCATTTAATTGATCAGTAGTAAAGAACCCTTCAGTTGGGTGAATGGAGTTATATCGAGATAAGAATTCTGTCCAAGCGGGAGTCAAAATATCTACTGGAAAGACGCTTTTGAATATTTCATCTCCAGGTGGCCCCCATAGAGAAATAACTTCCTGTTTTGATATTTTTCTGCCAAGATACTTCAATACAATTTCTTGGAATAGCTGAATAATTAGATTTGCGTTGTCTACAAGCGTCCCATCAACATCAAAAACCAGACAACTGAGTTTCATAACAGATTAACATCCTTTAGGAGATTAAAAATAGGATGGTTTAAATATTTTTAAACACGAGCCCAATTGACTGAAGATGGTTAACAATGGGTGAAGAATTAAAGATTGACTCCCGAAACAAGCTTAATGCACTTAATGGACGCGAATGGATTCGTTTCACTAAATCTTGGTATATTGCAGATGGAAAACCAAGTGATATTTCACACGAGATCGACCTCCATCCAGCGTCATTTCCTTCTCCAATGATTAAAGAATTCATTGAATTCTTTACAAAGCCTGGCGATCATGTAATAGATCCATTTTTAGGCACAGGATCAACGTTAGTTGCTTGTGATGAATGTGGACGCCAAGGAGTGGGAATAGAACTATATGAGAAGTATGTTAAGACTGCACAGGCTCGTACAAAATTGCCAATCCACCAGGGTGATGCACGGAAGATCATAAAATCTTTATTCAAAAAAGGTGGTAAATTCTCTCTTTGCATCACCTCACCTCCGTACTGGCGGATATTAAAGAAAAAAAAGGATTATAATCAACAAGAACGTCTTCAAAAGGGATTAGATCTTCAATATGGGGAACACCCGAATGATTTAGGAATGATTGAGGAGCAGACAACTTTTCTCTCGGAGTTAATTTCATTTTTCAAAGAAATCAAAACAATTCTACATGATCAGGGACATTTAGTGATTTTCGTTCAAAATGTTCGTGATAAGGGGGAGATGAATCCTCTAGCCTTTGAATTGGCCCTTAAATTAAGAAAAGACTATAAGTTCCTAGGGGAACGCATCTGGCTTCAAAATCAGAAGACTTTACGTCCTTATGGGTATCCTTATTCCTTTGTACCAAACATTCATCATCATTATGCATTAATTTTTCAAAAAAGGTGAAATTAAGAGCCGTAGCTTTTAACGGATTGATCTAATTATGAAAATTATCCCATATGGTGGAATTAATGAAATCGGTGGAAACACCTTTCTTGTAGAAACGATTAGTACGAGAATATTGTTGGATTTTGGCAGATCTTTCAAACAAGAGGGAACCTATTTTGAAGGCTTTTTATTACCTCGTACTTTTCAAGGTCTCAAAGATCTCCTTGAATTTAATATATTACCCAGAATCCAAGGTCTCTACGCTCAAGAATATGCCTTGGGCAATGAATCTACTGATAATATAATAGACGCGTGTCTTCTATCCCATGCTCATCTAGACCATTTCGGTAACTTAAATCTTATAGATAACGGTATTCCCATCTACATGGGGGAAACCACAGCAACAATAATTCAATCCATCCAGGACACAACTAGAATTCGATTCGGACGGCCTTATATACGCCAAGCAACAGCCGAAAATCCTTCAAATTCTAGAACTTTTCGAACTGGGGATATAATTCAAATGAAGGATTTAGAAATCACTCCTATACATGTAGACCATTCTTTGCCTGGATCCTATGGCTTTGTTATTGAAGGAAAGAAAGAACGAAAAATAGGATATACAGGTGATCTTAGATTACACGGATGGAGAGAGGATTTAACTAAAGATTTTGTGAAAATTGCTAAACAAAAGAACCTTGATGTCCTTTTAATCGAAGGTACGAATATCAATGAAGATTTTGATATGAATGAGAGAAAGGTACAAGAAGATCTGGCACAAGCAATCGAAAAGACTGAAAGCTTGGCCATTGCTAATTATAGTTTACGAGACATCGACCGTTTTCGATCATTCTATTTAGCTGCGAAGAAAAATGCACGAAAACTTCTGATAAACGTTAAACAGGCTTATTTATTACAATTATTACAAGATGATCCTAATCTTGAAATCCCCCTGTTAGATGACCCGTATATTGATATATATAAACGACCCAAGAAAAAATATTACAAATGGGAGAATAATTTGTTTGAAAACCACTCTATGGTCGAATCACCAGATTTTGACCAAACTGAATATATCTTTCATTGTGAGTTTTGGAACTTGACAGATCTAATAGATATTCAACCTCACCCTAAGAAATCAACCTATTTCTACAGCCACGGAGAGCCTTTTGACGAAGAGGGAGCTATTGACTTCAGGAGGCTTCAAGAATGGATTAATCATTTTCAACTAGAGTTTAAACAATATCATGCAAGCGGACATGCTCCACGAAGTGATCTTAAAAGCATAATAGAGGAAATCCAACCTCAATTGGTAATACCCATTCATACAGAACATCCAGAGCTGTTTCAGGAAATCATAGATATACCGATACTACTAGCTACCCGAGGAAAGGAGATTTTAATATAGAAAATGATCTATCTACAAAAATAGTTCAAAAAAGCTAGGTATTCCAACCGTCATCTGAACGAAGTCTATTAAACCAATTGTAAATGAAATCCCTAGTAAAATTGTAAATAACTTACGATCATTATGTGGCAGAATGGTTAAACAGGCATAAAACCACATCCAGTACCAGGGAAATGCTGTGGCATAGATTTTAAGAAAAGTAAGGAGAAAAACGAAGGGTAGCCAATATACTCGTTCTAAGACTCCCTGGAGGTTTATTTTGCTAGTATCATTCTTGGGAAGATAACCTAGCCAGTATATCAACGCGAGAATAAGAATCCCTAAAGAAATTAACGATGAAACACTTAGATGGAATACATAAAGGGGATTCGACGGGAGTTGACCCGAATATTCTCCCAAATTTCCGAATGAGGAAAAATATCGCAAAATGAAGCTCGAACAGAAAAGGGGAAATGAAAGCAGAATAATACTACCTATGACAATTAAAAAGCCTCTGATCGCATATTTAATTACAGCACGATCTTGTATTAATAAATATGGAAAAATAAGGACAGAAACATATTTCCAATGAAATCCGAGGCCAATACTCAAATAACTATAGATCCGATACTGTCTATGCAGGATTAACGGGAGAAGGAGAAATAAAATAGTTACTGCGGTTGCTTGTCCCTCAATAGCAGAGAAAGGGATAGAGAAAAATAGGTAAGAAATTGCAAGCCGCTTTTCAAATATAGTAGTTTTTCTTTCTCTACTTTTCATCAAAGAATAAATAATGAAGAAATTAAAAAAGTCCACACATGATAGAATCCACTTTGCAGTTATTGATGCAAAAGGCACAACGGACATCCCCGCCCAAAATAGCAGCTGTAGAGTAGGATAGTCATAAGTGGTATTGGGATAAGAATATTCACCTGTAAGAGGATCTCTAACGTCATAAGAGGGATCTATCTTTAAGGGTGTCATATCATAAACTTTGAAACCATGTTCCCAGAAATTTGTCCCATAAAATAGATTCCTTTCAAAATCACTTGTTACTAAGGGAGGAACTAGCAATCCTACAATAATATGCAGAATTAGAAGAACTGGAATTAGGAGTTTTAACGCTCCTAATTCAGTAATTACTGTATTGAGATGAGAAAACATCGTTGATTGATTTGAGTTCTGCATAATTAAGATCCCAAAAATGCTATCTTGAAAAAAAGAGAGTTCCTTTATAACATATAATACATTCTAATAAGGGACTCTGGTTCACCTAAAAAGTGAACCTTAAGTTTTTACTTATTTTGTCCAGAATTGAGTTACATAGGCACTAAAGATTTAGTACCTTCCCTTATTTAGGTAAGAGCGGGGAAGAAATATTAGTACAGATTATTATCGATCACAGACGATGATCTATAGCCTTAAAATGGATATCAATAAACTTTTTTTCGAATGAATGTAATAATTCTCATATTTTGATGGCATATTATGTAGATATAGAATATTGTCGGATATTTCAAATTTCAAATATTTTAAAAGCTTTAGATAATACAAAATATGTGAGCTCCTTTGGGAATTGATTTCTTGAAAATTCCCCTTGTATTTAATGATCAAGGAGAAATACTAATCTGTCTTCTATTTATGACGCTTTCAAAAAAGGAAAATCACGTGCAGATGATTGGAAGCAACTTTTTGAAGAAACACGGTCTTTAGCTGATGCATTTAAAGATGACTTCATTTTAAAATCTCCTAATTCGTTTGTTTTGACCAATGAGGTTCAAAAATTAAGCCAATTACTGGGGCAGATCCTGAATGCCTCTTCTTCCAAAGATGAATTATGTACACAGGTTACTGTAATCGGACCATACCGCAGTGGAAAAAGTACCTCGGTTCAACAAATTGCTAATGAGCTCAATAAAAATCTCGGAAAAGATTATGCGCAATACAGAGCTTATGATTCTCACTTCTGGAGCTGGTGGGAAGAAACCGAATTCACCTCATCTCAAATCTTCTTTTTCGACGATATCTACCCAATATGGAGCCATTTAACACAGCAATCCCTTGAAGATTTAACTAACCGTTCAAGTCATGAACGGATCCTGATTGTAACTATTTTGAATTCTATAGAACGCCATTGGCTACGGTTCTATCAAAATACTTCTAGAATTAAAATTTTTGATATAAAACCTTATGAATTCCATTTTAAACGTCCTTCTACTCTTGAAATCAAAAAGATCATTAAGAAGCGGGCTGATTGTTTAGGAAAACCAAATCTTCTTTCATCACAAGTATTAGACGCAATTCAAAAACGATCATTAGGATTACCTGGATTAGCACTTTGGCTTATCAGAAATACAATTTTAGATCTAGAAAATCAAGAAAAAGTGGAAATAACACCTTCCTTGGTTCACAAAACAAGCGAATACTTAGGATTTAATCCTGCATTGAAAATTATTTACGAACACGATCTCAAGTCTTCACAACAAGATGATGAGAAGATTTGGCCAGAATTACATAAAGGTAACAATCTTGACTCCTCACCTTTAATACAATCTCTTAATCAATTAAAAAGCATAACAACTTCTTGGAAACCTTTACTCGAAGAAATGCTCCTTTTAGCTCAACAAAATGATGAAATTAAGCGTTCAGAATTACAAGAAAGAACTGGGATTAAGGAATCCTCTCTAACATATCAATGTCAGAATCTTGTGAAAGAAAAAATCATTACATACTCAAAAAAGGGACGAGAAGTTTTTTATCAATTAAGAACTCCTATAAAAGAAGCTCTAGAATTAATATTATTTGCTACCTGAAGGTAGATCCTCATCATTTATTGTTTCATGCAATTGTACTACAGAGGTTCCAATTCGATGAATGTTGCGATGCATTGTTCGTGGAACCGCATCTAATAACCATAGAGTGCCTTCTTCGTCAAAAACAAATTCAATATCATAATCGACTTCAAAATCACGACGAATCTTCTTCGCCAGCTGGATAAGTGTTGTTATATCTTGTTGATTCAAAGACGGCGCCTTCTTCTTCTCTGGCACATTGTCAATAACAACAGCATGACGAGTATCAGGAGGAATATGAGAGATTTTATCCTTATAGGAAGTAAAAGTTTCTAGTGGCTCTCCAATTTTCCCTTCTTTAACTATGAAGTGATCACAGCAGATTCCATTCTCCTCTGCATAAACATGAGAGCCCCAATTAGCCTTAATATGAAGATCTTTAATATCATTTTTTACAGTAATAACTCCACTTACTTTCGCTGAAACCATTTCTTCAACAATGATTGCAATTCTTACGTTGTCAGGTGGTAAACCAGCACGCATTAAATCATAAAGTACATCAGCTGTAAAAGCCGAAGCCCAGCAACTTTTAATAACCCGCATTATATCATGCATTTCTTTAAGATGAAAATACACTCCTCGGCCTGAACAGATATGTTTAGAAGAGTCTTCAACATGTGCAGAGGTTCTAATTACTACAGAGTCAGATTTAATTACATCTTGTAGCTTATAAATCTCTTCTGCGATTGGATTTGCCATTTGCATTGGCACTGGAGAACTTACCATAATTTCTTGAATTTCCTGAGCAGTTTCTGCTGAGTTCTCAGGAGTTGCATGAGCAATTAAATGATCAATGCGTTTACCGCCTGGCATATTATTCAAAAATCGTTTAAAGATCTTAGTAGTGATAACTACTCCTTTAGGTACATTGTAACCTTTAGATATCAGACGAGAAAGAGAACAAGCTCTTTCCCCAAAAGTTTCAGCTCTAGAATAGTCAACATCAGCTAATCTTTGTATAGGGTCTGCTTCATACATTGTTAAGATCGTTCCTACAATGTGAAAAGATTCCTCAAAAGCCATTGGAGAGTTTTTTTTTGAAATCAATCACACTATGATATTAGTGATGTCCAATTTTCCTTTGAGGATTGGAATTTATAATTCTGTCGTAATTAAATGAAGCTAGAATCATTAACCCGCATAAATTTCCAACTACTTTAACATAGAAGCAGTACTTTTTTGTATTTGTGGTGTATAAAACCTTAGTAAAAGGCTATTAGTAACAACAGAAACAGAACTCAATGCCATTGCGAAGCCAGCAATTTCTGGAACCAGAGTAAGCCCGAATGGGATGAATAATATTCCAGCAGCGATGGGAATACCAATAATATTGTATATGAAAGCCCAGAATAGGTTTTGTTTGATTTTAGAGATGGTTTTTCGACTGAGCTGGATACTAGCCACCACATCGCGGAGATCCTCTTTAATAAGGACTATGTCACCAGTCTCAATAGCAACATCGGTTCCACTACCAATTGCAAAACCAATATCAGCTTGTGCTAGGGCGGGGGCATCATTTATACCATCCCCAACCATACCTACGAATTTCCCCTCCTCTTGTATTTTTTTCACGATTTTCGCTTTTTCTTCAGGTAAAACTTCAGCAACAACGTTTGAAATCCCTACTTGCGAGGAAATCGCCTGAGCTGTACGTTCATTATCACCTGTTACAAGGAAAACTTCGATGCCCAATTCTTGTAACTGCAGCGTTACTTCTTTACTTGTTTCTTTCAGTGGATCAGCAATTGCTAGAATCCCGAAGATTTTATTGTTTAGCGTTGAGATAACAACAGTTTTCGCCTGACTTTCTAATTGTTGAATATCTTGATCATACTTACCTATTTCTATTCCATAATCTTCAAAAAAACGACGATTTCCAACTGCGATTATATCTCCATTTATTCGAGCTCGAATACCATGTCCAGGAATTGATTCAAAATCTTTGGGTTCAAATAATTCTAATCCTCTCTCTTCTGCTGATTCAATGATAGCCTGAGCAATAGGATGTTCAGATCCCTTTTCTGCAGAAGCGACTAACGTGAGGATTTCTTCTTCTCCTTTACCTTCCATAAACATGACAATATCTGTTACCTTTGGATTCCCTTCTGTTAAGGTGCCTGTTTTATCAAAAATTATCGAATCAATCTTGTGAGCCCCTTCCAATGCTTCTGCGCTCTTGATAAGGATTCCTTGTTCTGCAGCCTTCCCTGTACCTACCATAATAGCAGTTGGAGTTGCTAAACCTAAAGCACAAGGACAAGCAATAACAAGTACTGCTATCATAAGTCTAAAAGGAAATACAAAACTGTTAATCTGCTGCCCCCATAATGAGGTTGGTAATAATCCAATTAAGCTGCCTGCATACCAGAAAATGAAAGTAATTAATGAGATTATTATTACTGCAGGTACAAATCGGCCTGCAACAATATCAGCAAATCGTTGAATGGGAGCTTTGGAAGCCTGAGCATCTTCAACCAATTTTATTATCTGAGCTAACGCTGTGTCTGCTCCCACACGAGTCGCTTTTATAGTGAGTAATCCATTCTTGTTGATGGTTGCACCGATAACAGGACTATTGACGATCTTTTTAACTGACATTGATTCCCCCGTAATCATTGATTCATCAACACTAGATACTCCTTCAATAACAACTCCATCAGCAGGAATTTTTTCTCCAGGTCGAATTAATAATGTGTCCCCAACCATTACTTCCTCAATTGGAATTTTTTCCTCTTTCCCATCACGAATTAGCGTAGCCTCTTTAGCCTGCAAATCTATTAGCTTTCGAATAGCCTGAGATGTCTGTCCCTTTGCTCTGGCCTCCAAATACTTGCCTAGGAGAAGAAACGTAATTAGTAATGCCGCAGTTTCGAAAAAAATTGCCTCGGGATCTTGAACAAGTATTCCAAGTACAGAATACCAAAAAGCAGCGTTAGTTCCTAAGAATACAAGGACATCCATGTTAAACTGTCCGTGACGAAGCACTTTCACAGCACCATAATGAAATTGCCATCCTGCAACGAACATCACAGGAACAGTGAGTAGCATAATTATCAAGATTTGACTTGCTATTCCTGGGACTATATTTTCCGGAAAAGGTAATGAAATCGATAACCCGATCATGGGTCCCATACTGAGTATTAAAATGGGCACACTAAAGATGAGTGCTCCCAAAAGTCGCAATTTTTGGAGTTGAAGCTCTCTGGCTCTTTCAAGGCTTTCTTTATCATCAGAACTCATTCTATAAGAAGATATTTTCCTTGCTCCATACCCTACATTCTTAATAGCCTCGATAACTTGATTTTCTGTAATATATTCAGGATCAAAGACTATTCGAGCTTTTTCTGTTGCAAGATTGACACTTTGTTTAATTATTCCATCTTGTTTATTCAATGCTGTTTCTATGGTATTAACGCAACTTGCACAAGTCATTCCTGTTATGGCTAGATTAATTGTATGTGAAGATTGATACAAATCTTTAGCTCCATAACCTACATTTTCCACTGCTGTAACTAAAGATTCAACGTTAGTTTTTATTGGATTGTAATGAACCTGTGCTCGTTCAGTCATAATGTTGACAGAAACACTTTCGACACCCTCTACCTTTTTTAACTCGTTCTCAATCGTTGAGACACAGGAAGCACATGTCATCCCTGTGATGCCCAAATTTGCTAGCTGAAGCTCAGGAGTTGGTATTTGTGTTTCAGGTATTTTTTCTACAATATAATTGACTGTATCTGGAGATGAAGAGCTTTGAATATTATCTACTTGCTCTTTTTCTAAGGATTCATCATCTTTTATAATTTGCATAGGTTTATTATGATGAATGGGAATATCTTGGACTCCACATTCGGGCCCCATCCAACAGACAAGCCTCGTTTCATCATCAACATTCTCAATATGCATTGGTTGTTTACAATGCATTGGAATAGGTTCTGTGTATTCGCATATCTGACATTGTAACAGTTGGGGCATTAAGATTACCTCCTACTTTGTTAACCTGTAGGCTCAATATGCATAGGTTTGTCGTGATGAACTGGTAAATCTTGTACTCCACATGAAACTCCCATCCAACAGACCAATTTCTCACTTCCATCAATCTTTTCGATATGCATTGGTTGATTACAATGAACTGGAACAGGTTTTGTATAATCACATATTTTACATTTTAATTGTTGGGTCATTAATATCATCTCATTTTAACTTATTATTTGTTATTTTACATATATTAAATTCTTCATTTTTTGAATTCAAATACTTAAATTGGTTATTAAAGCCTTCCGAAGATCAAACAGGCATTATTTGCTAAATGACCTCGAGTTTCCTTAACTTAAGGAATTATGTACTTAAAAATTAAACCTCTTGTAACTCTCTGAGAAGAGAGTTATGTGGGATTAGAATAAAATTTTGCTTTATTTCACATTAATCTGTTATATGTAAAAGCCTTATGTTGTTTTTTTCGAAATTAAATTCTAAATATCTATCAATCAATAGAGATTATCAATAATTGGAATAAATTTCACTCCTCATAAAAAGAAACCAAAATAAGACAAGATTTGAATGAAAATAAAAAAATCCAGATTATCATAATTCTATCTTTTGAATAAATTAGCTTTAAATTTTAAAATCAAACTATAGAACATAAAATTGAGAAGGTTGATGTGATTCAATGTTAAAAATTGAGTTGGATAATTCCGATCTAACTATTTTAAATCGTTTAAATGAGAATGGTCGAATTACTTATTCTGAGCTAGCTAATGAGCTTAATCTTACAGTTCCTACTGTGAAATCTCGCATTGATAAGTTAACAAATATTGGGGTAATCCATCACATTGGTGTCTATTTAAACCCACATTCATTGACAAACGAGAGTGCTGCATTAATAAAGGTTAAAGTTGATAAAGAAAAAAAGGAAGAGTTCATTAAGTTCTTAACTTCAGTAAATGAGGTAAGAGAGGTATTTGAAGTCTTGGATGAGTTTAATCTTATGATGATAACACAAAATCAACCACTTAATATGCATCATATCTTATATGAAGAAATCAAAGCCCATTCTTATGTTGAAAACGCAGAGATCAATATACTTGTAAAACAGGTCTTTGCTAATCCCCATCGCATTCCTAAACAGAGTCAGCTCCTAAACGTCCGATGTGAATACTGTGGTAAACAGATTAGTGACAGTTATGAAACAGAAAAATTCAAAGAAACTCGACACTATTTTTGTTGTACTAGCTGTTTAAGGAATTACAAAAAGTGGAGAGAGTCTCAATAGTTCATTTCTGGAGATACCATGCACAACTACAATTTCTTTGTTCTGGTAACTGACTAATAGCTTCATGAAAAATTTGACTCAGACTTGCTGCTCGAGAGTTGAAAATATCAAGAACTTCAATGTGACTTAGTTGTTTTTGGAGGCCAGCAGCCAAATTTGTTACCACAGCTAAAACACTGTAACAAATCCCAAGTTCACGACATAATATTGCTTCTGATGAATTCGTCATACCAACTACATCAGCACCCATTTGTTGTAACGCTTTAATCTCAGCTGGAGTTTCGAAACGAGGCCCCATTGTAGTTGCGTAAGTTCCTGCACTATGGGTATCATGATCATCTTTCAGTACTTCTGAAAGAATTTTACGGATCTCGGGGCAGTAGGGGGCACTCATATCAAGATGAATAACCCCAGATTTTGTAATTCCTTTCTCTAATTCTACACTAAAGTCCCCATCAAAAAAAGTCACTGGACGGACAAAATCAATAAACTGATCAAGAATTACATAATCTCCAGGGTTTATTATGGGTCGTAAGCTACCAACCGCACTTGTAGCAATAACTCTGGGGATAGCTAGAGAATGGAGAGCATAGATATTTGCCTTAAAATTTATTTTATGCGGTGGGATACTATGATGTCCACCATGACGCGGTAAAAAGTAAAGAATTTTCTCTTCAAACTCTTGCTGGTAAACAGTTACTGGTTTGGAATCGAAAGGGGTGGTAATAGAGAGCTCTGATGGTTCTTCGAGGAAGTCATAAAAACCTGATCCTCCTATGATACAGAATTTTTTCGGTTTTTCCATGGATAAATATCCCCATTATACTTCATTGGAAGGCAAATATTGGTAGAAGTCAAGTGATTTGTTTAAATAGGATCCTTTACTTCTTCCGTTTTTTCTTTAAGGGTACGTATAATATTATGCTTAATAGGGCAAAAACTTCGAATCCAGGGGTATTTTCGGCATGTTTCATGTCTGTTGGTATAACGATATTACTAATTACGACGTCGGTATAGATTTGATCCATGATACTGGTTACATTTCCCCATCCGCTTGGATAGAACACATTTTCTTCTAAACCTAGAGTGTGAATCCCTGGAAAGTTATCCTCACTCTGATTGAATTTTTCAAATATTGTTAAAATTGCCTTTGTATTGTTTTTAACTACGCTTCGTACTGTCTTATCTATTGCTGACCGATTGGAATCAACTGTGACAACAGGTTTTGTAAATCCCTCAAGAATTCCTAGTGTATTGTTATTCTGAAGAGGTGAGAATATCAAGTCAAAATCTTGCTTATCTAACTCCTCAGCTAGTTCTTTGGCTTTTTTAGAATTAGTCCAGCTCTCCCAGAAATAGTCTATATAGACTATTGATAGTTCTACTTCTGTAGTGTTACGAAGAAAACCACTCTGAAATCCTGCAATCAGTTGCCATGTACGAGGGTCTGATTTATGGTCTATATCACTTGGCCAGCTATTTCGATAAGTACATACCATGGCTATTTTTTTAGGTTGAGGGGATATTGATTTTGCTGCGAGAGTTCCAGCAATGAAACCACTATGACTTTCATTGAAACTTACTAGTGCGACATTCTCGGGAAAATCTTCAGGTTTTTTCGGAAACCTGTTAGGTTTCTCAGCTGAAATATCATAATAAAGAAATTTAGTGGTTGGGAATTCAGAATGATCTAGGGGAGTTCGTCTTAATTCATAACCCATGAATACAATGAGATCATATTGTTCAGTAAGATTAATCATCTCTACCATCTGAGACAGGTTTGTCATACTATTGTTGTAATAGTAGGTGATAGGTGATCTAGAATAGTTTGTGAGTTGAAATAGTGTATAATTTATATTATAGGTTTGGTTGACGAGATCAAACCCATTTAGAACATCATTAATGAAATGAGAATCGTAAAACTCTGAGGAATCCAAGATTATGGCGATATTCTTAATTGCTTGGTTACTACTAGCTGCTCCTTCATAAGGAAGGATAATATGAATGCTTGTGGAAACAAAGCAGAGAAACAATAAAAATATTGTAAAAATCTTCTTGAGTCGGAATTTCATGTGCGTGCCCCAATATGACTTAGATAGTAAGACTGATCTTTCTTTTGCTATAAAAATAATTTCTTTTGATTGTTTAATTATAAATTGGTAACTCATTAATTATTTGTTACTAGTTCTAAATGTTTTGTCGATGAAATGACTCTTGGTAAAGAAAAAAAAATTGTGCTTAACAAATTAATTGTACCTAGTAAGAATTTCTCTGACCACTTGTTTCACACCGTGAGTAACACCTTCCGTCATCATCCAACCGTTATTTCCTTTGTACCCGTCGCCAACAAAAAAGAGATTAGGGATAACTGATGAGAAATTGGATAGATCACTTCCTTGGCAAGCATTATTCACTGGCCATTCTTTGTGAAAAGTGTGGACACATAGCTCATTCTCCTCTTTCAATTGAGGAAATGTCTCTATTAACTCATCTCGTGCACGACGGGTATCACGGATGATATCAGAAGAATGGAAAACTTGATGAGTTAATAATAGATGTTCGCCTTCTGGGGCAAGCTTAGGAGACGAAATTGTGGGTTCAACAGCCCCTTTGACATATTTATTTTCGGGAAACTGCGCCACAACGGATGATTTGAGGATGGATACCTTGGATCGGTATGCAAAACCCCCACCTTTTGCGATTGGCATGACAGGCAAACGAAATGGAATATTACTTCTAGATAATAGATCATTGACTTGCGGAGACCCGAGATTGAGGAGATATTGATTCGCTTGAATTTCAAATTCTTCATTTGTTTTTCGATCTAGACAGACCGCTGATTCAATTTTCGTCCCATCCATTTCTAATTTGATTATTTCACAGCTCTTATTAAGAATCGATCCATTTTTGCGAGCATGATCTACTAATCCATCTGTAACGGCCTTACAACCCCCCAGAGGCACTCCTGGCCTTCCATTTTGATGTAATCTCCGAAAAAAACGGAACATGGTTGCGGTAGATATCTGGGAAATATTTATACTTAACGCAAATCCAATTATGGCGTTAAAAAATTGAAAAATTTGTTGATCTTCAGTCCGAGTCTCTAAGAATTCTTGAAACGATTCATTATGAGCATCAGAATGACGTGCACTAGGAAATAACTTTCGAAACACAAAAATTCGTTGACTCGCTTTGGGAAAAGCTTTTAAAATTCCCCAAAATCTTTTATGTCGTTTGGGTTGATTTTGAGACCAATACCAAGCTGTAAAATAATCATTTTCAATGATTTTCAAAGGTAAATTCAAATCCCGCAAGAGAACTATGCCTAAAGGACCATTACTGGCATGTGGGATCATGTGAACAGCTCCAGTTGGTATCTCAAATCCGTGATGTTTGATAGCTGTGAATCGTCCCCCGAAGAAGGGTAATTTCTCAACAAGAAAAACCTTCTGATTCTGTTGAGCGAGTAAGCTTGCTGATAATAATCCGCCAATTCCTGCACCTGCGATGAATTGATTATATTGTTCTGTAATTACTTATCCCTCCCAATTTGATTTTATTGCGGAAACAGGACAACTTAATACGCAAAGCCCGCACTTACTACATTTCTGTAAGAAATGTGATACTCCTTCCACCCTAAAACTTTCAACAGGGCAAACCATGAGACAATATGCACAACCAACACATCTATGAATATTAACCTCAATTTCTTGCACGAAATTTCAACCCAAGGTGAAGTCAGGAGATTTATAATCAATTTTCTTCATTTTTACGATTAATCTCTCACAATTCGAAAGTTTCTTAAGATATGCGCGGAGTCTTGTTTATACATTAAGCTTGATATATGATAATAGAATCTCGTTAAAAAATTAAGCAAAAGTGTGAGCAAGATGGTATCGAGAGTTATGGTTGTAGGAATCATTGTATTAATCCTAGGTGGCTTCTTATTTGTGTTATTTACATTATTATTCCCAGTGCTAGGAATATCACTTTATCCGTTTTATGCTACTACGGGAAGTCAAGGTCGAAATGAAGATGTCAGGTCAGGTAATAGAGACACGATTGATCTGACCCCAAACGACCCTGATATCCCAAAATCTCCTCTCCCACTTCCACTTATAGGAGGAGTTCAAATAAAGGCTTCATTTTATCTGCAAGGAACTGGTGGAAACTGGGAGTGTGATATTGTGCTTGTGTACAGAACTGACCAGGATAGTATTGATGTTCCTGGTACTCAAATCTCATATTCAGGTGATCAGGGAGAACAAAAATTGTTTAACATTTATACATCTCTCAATTCAGCTGCAGCATCAGGTGATTATGACTTATATGTAGAAATAGATAATACAGGAAATAACCGAATAACAATGCTTGCCAGCCGAGTAGATATCACCTACACTCTTTTTGCTCAGGTAATCCCAGCACTTCTTGCCATCGCAGGGTTAATTGTTACTATCTTCGGAGTTGTTCAAGGTCGAAAACCATCAGTCCCCAAGGCAAAACCCACTCCTGGCGGATGGGAACCTACATTACAATGGGGCGGTGGTGCAGCTAAACAACCCAAAATGGCAATTAAATCTACCACAGCTAAACCTCAGAAAGTAAAAAAAGTAGTTAAAAAGGCTGCTCCAGCAGGAGGAGCACAACAACCGTGTAAATTCTGCGGAAAACCAGTACCAGCCTCAGCATTCTTTTGTCCTCATTGCTATGGTAAATTACGTTAAGCAAAATTGAATAAACCAGTGTTAAAAAGAATCTATACGCCTGAAAGGTGT
>JBHLPG010000476.1:0-2524 GCA_048939725.1 Promethearchaeota archaeon
TCCCTTTAAACTTGAAAGATACAATTTTCCCTCGATCATCGAATCTAATTTCAAGGAATTTATTTTTCAAAATGTTTGTTCTTGCGATTAATTCCTTATCCTGAAGAGAAGAGCTAAGTTGGTTCTCATTGGTAACAAAACTGAGCTTAGCATATCCTAAATCCTTAAATAAAGAGGGAGGAAGAATTGCTTCTAAAAGGCATACCTCTTCAGCTTTCGATTTAAAGATATTCAATGATATCTCTTGAGAAGTAATAGAGAGATCGCTCGCTAATTCTGGTGGTAATTCCATTGTAATCAGAATTGACGATTTTACATCTTTATTTTCTTTTTCTGTTATTCCCCGCGTCCTAATGGGGAGGAAGTACATATCAACGCCTTTTTTAGTGGATTTCTGTTTAGATTTCAACACACCATTTAAAACCAAACTAAAGGACTCTTCTACGAACTTAAAAGATTCAACAGCATATTTCAAAGCTGTTTTCTGGCGATGGGGATGTTGTAACGGCATTGACATACCAAAATGCGTTGCTGATGTAAAAAGTATTGAAGTTCTTAGATAAGAATTTATTGAATCATCAGAATTTCGTAATAAATGGTTTATTCTACCAGGATCTGATTGAGACATCTTTTGAGCTAATATTGTATCAGTGGCACATTTTAACCAACGCGCCTGTTGTCCAATAGTCCAAAATTCTGTGTTAGTATGTTTTTGAGCCCAATTATAATACCCACACCAACAGCCATCGGCAATATCCTGTTTGATAGTACAAGATCCATGAACTTTGAGTTTAGGCACAATCTCCAATAAATTCACAAGATTAACATATTCAAATTTATCAACTGCTTTTATGATCTCACGAATTCCTCCAGTGTTTGGCATCCATTTCATAAAACGCGGCACATTTGTTCCCTTCCACGCTGGACTGTCCATATCATGATTCAATACAACTAAAGCATGACCTTCAATATCGTTTGACTTTTGCCTTCCCCGTATAAATTTAAACCACTTTTCAATAGATAAATGATCTATTAAATCTCCAATGCCATACATAGGGATCATAATAAAACTTTGATCAGAAACCGTTGATTTGAAATTAACTAGTCCATAACGCTGATTCCAGTCTAAGCGGGGATTAATGAGGGGCCGTGTTGTGTCAAATGGGATGGCAGCATAATAATTGAGAATACCTTGGATTCCTTCTTGTCTTAACAGCTCTATCATACCTTGTGTAAACATTGTTTCCTGCACTCGGATATAAGGGGCGATTCGGCCAGAGAATAGTTGATTCAATCCGATCCCCATAGAATTTTTCATATTCCACTTGAATTGCTGAAGAAATCCTTCTGTATCTAAAATTGGAAGTGCATTATTCCCCCAGCTCCCAACAATTACTTCATCTTTTCCTTTTTTCACTCTATTTATTACTTGTTCTAGAATTTCGGGTTGATATTTTTGTTGTAGTTGGATAGACCAATATAAGTCGCTATAGTCCCAGGAAATCTTAATCTTTCCATCACATAATCCTTCAGCTTCACAATCATGGACAGTTTCAAGGATTTTACGCATGATTTTCAGATCTAAACCAAAACCATCTGTTCCTCTGGAATCTCCCCGATAGGAGTGATAGTAGTTAATGTGGGGTGACATAACAAAAAAAATCTTTTTTTCCTCAATATCCACTTTGAAGCATCCATTAGCCTAATACACTAAAAAGAAAAAGGAAGAAATTTAGACTATTCCTCTATTTGGAGAACTGTCTCTTTCACCATCATAAAGAATGGAAGCGAGATTAAGAAAAAGACAGCTCCTAGTGGAAAAATCCAAGCAGTACCTAATGCCTCATTTGTTGTCACAAATCCCGCTACAAAGGCTCCAATTATTTGTGAAATTGTAAAAATTATATTTAATAATCCATAAAATTTTCCTCTTTCTTCTTCTGGCATTAAATCTTGTGCCCATGCATTTAGTGGTGTTACTAATCCTAGTAAAGCAACTAATATGAAAGGAAGTGTCAATCCAAATATTAGTAAATTGACTTCTGTTCCTTGTTTTACGAACAGGACTCCAATTAATCCAATTGATGTTATGATTATGGAAGCAGGTACATACTTCTTCCTACCATAACGATCAGCTAACCGACCTAAAATAAAAATTACTATAAATAGAATTGGGAAGCCAAATCCAATTGATTGAACCAATGCCAGAGTGGAAAGACCGAGAGAAAAAATATATACAAATAAAAAGGGCATAATAACTCCAATTCCGCATCTAAAAATGGTATAGGCCAGTGTTAGCTTGAAAAACTCATTATTTTTCCTGAATTCACTATAATTAAAGATTTGTTTTAGTTCAGATAAAAAAGATCGTCTAGGAGGTAATTCAGAGGGAGAAACCTCTTCTATTGCTAAAAATCCAATTATTCCACAAAGAATGAAAGCTCCACCACCTATCAATAGCACAAAAAAATGTCCTTCTGGAGTAATTATAGTCCCATCTTCGACAGGATTGGGAACTGAGAAC
>JBHLPG010000477.1:0-2522 GCA_048939725.1 Promethearchaeota archaeon
CGTGCCTGATAGAGAAGTCTATCTCTAACGAGATCACGTAATTGTTGATAAGCGGTTCCTGCTTCTAATTCTTTGTCAGAGAAATGACGATCAGCATGAACTTCTAAAACTCCCAATGCAAATTTACAGCGATTACCCTCATTATAAATCCGGAGTACGCTTTCCAATCCCTCTTTATATGAAGGTCTGTCGGTGTGAGAGGTTCCGAGAGATTTCGAATCCCGATTAGCATACTCTAGACTGGCAAAATCCCAAGGAGTTCTTGATAAATCTTCAAATAAAATATCATAGCGGTGTGAGAAACAGGTATGAAACCCTAGTCTACAATTGTGTTCCTTTGCATACCTACCGACTCCCTTGAAGTATCTGTGATAAGCCTCATTATAAATTTCCCTATCGTCAGGAATAGTAGTATATGCGGGTTCGTCAGATGTGATAAAGCGAGCTCCTGCTTTGATTGCCTCTTTCGTTTCGGAGATGAAAACGTTGTCAACCAGATCAAATAGAAATTGAGAATCACTTGAAGCAGTTATTGTCCAGTTAAAAATGGTGTACGGGCCAGTAAAACAAAACCGAAGAGGTTTTTTGGCAAGTTTTTGAGTATATTCAAATTCATCAATATAAATTGCCTTTTTACGACTGATTTCGACACCTTTGATCCTGACACCTGGTTTATAAAAACGATCGTCGAATGAACGAATATGTTCCTTTTCTAGATAGATTCCATTAATTTCTTTGGCTGCATGTTCATACATCTCCCGCCTCCATGCCTCTCCACTAAAAACAAAGTCTAAACCTGTGCTTTCTAAAAAACGAAGGTTGAACTGCAATCTAAGCTTTAAAACATCCATTTCCCAATCTTGCAGATCTGTTGTGCCATTATTAGGCCTATTTAAAAGGAGAGATATGGCATCTTCAGGGTTCCCAAGTTCTAACTTATACCACCAATAGCGAATTTCTTCTAAATGGGGTTCAGGGATTTCTCTCCCTTGAAGAGCGAGGATAGTTGCGTTTAACTTGCGCATTGAGCCTATCTCATGAGTGGGTAACAAAAGATTATATGAGTCATGTTGGTCAGAAGTCATAGAACCATTCACATCTCCTCTAATTCTTGTAAGGCTTTTCCTAGCTGCCGTAACTTTAGATCTGCAACCGATCTGGGTACAAATTCTAAACGAGTAGATGGAGCGAGAATGATATGAGATGATTGTGTTTCCTCTAACTTTCTCCCTACGTTGACTAAATCGCTAGTTTCTTCCACGACAAGTTTGTTATCGGCATCTCTTAGATAACTTTGACTATCTATCAAACCTGCTAGGAGGGTTTTCCCGTTGAAGCTCTGCTCCATCAATTTTTGGGGGGAATTTCTGATAAGATCGATACCAACAGCCCATGCGTTGGATTCTAATAACATTTGAAGCTTAGCTTCAGTTAAGTGATGGTAAGTATGAAGAATTATCTTTAACGATGAATTAGATACGATCTGGTTCCATAAATCAAGAAGCAAAGAGCTAGTATCGCTATTGATCTTTTCCCATGTTATCGAACTCTCATCTAATACAATATGAGAATAACCTTCTGTTGAAAGGTAACTAATTTCCTCTTGAAGGATGGTTGAGAAATCTATCATCAGGGAATCTTGTGTTTTGTACACTTTGGAACCATTAGAGCTGATAGAAACAGCTCTTGAGAAGGTAAAGGGGCCAGGTAAACACAAACTTTTACCATAATTCTTGGATTGATCTGTTAATAACTTTGTTTGAAGTATGTTTCCATCGAGAAATGGATGTTTCGCTGCTTGTAAAACTGAACCTTCTGAGGAGATTTCTCCTTCAACAATTGGTTGGCGATAAAAAGTATTTGTCAAAGGATTACGTGCTACAGGCAGATTTCCAATATTTTCTTGATGGATAAGCCCTTTTAATTTCTCTGAGAATGGTCTAAAAAGATCCCACCATCCTAAATTGCCAGTTGAAACAGCAATGGGGAAAATTTGTATTAATAATTTAACAAGATCTTTAATATCCTTTTCAAAGGCTTCTCTGACATGAGTGGGTGAAGATGCCCTACCATACTTAAAATCAAAGATTTTTTTGATTAGAGATTCTGAAAACGGATGAATCCCTGTTAGAATAGAACTATATTGTGGCAATACGATTCATCATGAAAGTTTGGGAGGGTAGATTCATATGTTACTGAAAGAAATATTCCTCTCGGGAATAATAGAAACACACATTATTCTTTTGATATTGAACTCAGACGAAAATGAACGGCGCAGCCCTTCCAGATCTGATTGAACTGAGACGAATGAGGAAAATTATTGGTTTAACACAAGCTGAATTGGCCCAAAGAGTAGGAATATCTCAATCAATGATAGCTAAAATCGAAAATGGAACCCTTAATCCTTCTTACAATGTTGTGCGGCGAATTTATCAGATTTTGTATTCAATCGAACATCGAAACCAAACAAAAGCATATGAAATAATGTCACCTGTGATATTTGTAGAAGTTGATGATTCAAT
>JBHLPG010000133.1:0-10027 GCA_048939725.1 Promethearchaeota archaeon
CGATCGTGAGATGGAAGCTAGTACAAGAGAAGATCTTAGAAAAGTATATGGAATTCCTAGTAGTGATGCAGATTTTTGGGAATGGTTAAACCACTTCCTCCTCTACATGAAAAACATGATATTTCTTGATTTTGGTTTTAGTTTCGAAACATTTGCTCCAGTTAACAATGCTATTATGGAACGGCTGCCTAATACACTTCTACTTATGGGAACGTCGACCTTTTTATCAATTCTCATAGGAATCATCATTGGTATAGCTGCTGCTAGTCGTCATGGAGGTAAATTTGATACAGCCATGATTACGATAGGTCTTTCCCTTTATAGTTTCCCTGTATTTTGGATTGGAATGATGCTGCTCCTTTTCTTATCATATTACCTAAGTATTTTCCCATTAGGCCACTCAGTAAGTGGATCCCACGTTTATGATGCTGGTGGACTTACCTATGTGGTGGATCTCCTCTGGCACTTGGTTTTACCCTGTACCACACTCACTGTAGCATTTTTTGGGGGTTATATGCTACTAATGCGAAATACACTAGTGGAAATATTGACTGAAGATTACATTCTGACCGCTAGAGCTAAAGGACTGTATGAACGGACTGTGTTATTTAGACATGGATTACGTAATGCCTTTCTTCCACTTATCACAGTTATAGCGATTTCTTTCGCATTTATTGTCAGTGGTGCAGTCTTAACCGAAACTGTATTTGCTTGGTTCGGAATGGGACGATTGCTTTTCGAAGCTCTCTTATCTTACGATTGGCCTGTATGTCAAGCGATCTTCTATATGATTGCAATATGTGTTATAGCTGCAAACATAATAGCTGATATTTTATATGGTGTATTGGATCCTCGTATTAAGTATGGGTAAGATACACTAGAAACCTTCAATATATGAGATTTCAAAATGGTAACTGATGAAGAATTTCGTTCCAAGGTAACAATCTTCATCATTTCTACTATTGGAGCAATTATTGTTGGTAGTACTATCCTGCATATTCTTTATAACCATTTTATTGACGAAATAGGTGCAGCACTATTTCTGTTGATTCCAGCAGTATATATTGGAGTTCTTAATGAAGAAATTAAACAATCAATGCTTTCCATGGTTATATCAATTGTAGGGATTATCTTTCTAACGTCTCTCGGTCGTTCAATGCCAGCACTTATAGGTATTTTTCCTCATAGCCGTGATCTTTTTATCTTTCAGCAGATTACAGAAACCATACCTTTAATTTTCCTTTTAGTTCCTTTTATAACCGTTGGGACGATGATAGGAGTTATCATCAACGAGTTCAGCTTAAAACAACGATATTAAACTAAAGGCGATTTTTATAAGTTCAAATTAGGAGATTCAATCAACTTATCGGGAAATGGCCATGATACAAGACTCACAAGAAGTCAAAGTAATTTATCGTCGCTGGATTATTTTTATACCCATTTTGATGATAATAATTGGTAGTGCTTTAATGGCAGTCATAGGTCCCTACAATAGTTCGATTGGACTAATTGGGGGGATGATCGTTTTTATAGGAATCTTAATTCTTGGAACTCTTCTAGCTGTCATTGTTGGGATCGAAATGGGAGCGAGAACCCTTGCCAAAAAAACAGAGACACGTTCAACTTTTCGTGAACAAGTTGAACAAAAGGGTATATCTTCTAAAGACGATCAATAACTCTATTACGGAGATGAATAACTGTGCTTTTCAAGTTCAAAATCATTGAACGGATAGCTTACAAAAAATAAAGTCGATATTCTCGGTCTAAAATGGAAATGTAAGCGAAAGGACATTTTTCTCCTGTGTAATATAACCGTATAATTTTATAATCTCAGTAATTAAGCATGAGATTATCTCTAAAGTAAGAATTGATCTTTTCATCTAACAGAGATTATATAAAATGAAATTTGGATATTGACGAAAGTGAGATATTCACTCAGCCAAGATACTCTTGTATATCTGATTGCTGAGTTTATACTCATTATAGGTTAACATATGAAATAGGAAGATCTTCAAATGAGAAAAAAGAAACTACTAGGTTTAGTAGGTGCTCTCGCAATCCTATCAATAATGTCTTTTAGTAACGTTGGTACTGCTTCAGTCCAAGTTACTAGTACCAAGTGGCCTACAGATTGGCGTCCTTATGGAGGATACGTCGATGAAATAGAGTTTGTAGTGTTCACTGAGACTGAGGTTCCACTTGCGATGCTAGCACTCCAAAATGGGGATGTCGATGCATACGACGAGCGAGTCCTACAAGACTATTTAGCTGCTCTCGTTAGAGACGAAAACATTGAAGTCACATTCACTCCAAGTGTCCGATATCGTGCACTTACCCTAAACTGTGACCGCTTCCCAACAAATATAACAGCATTCCGCCGTGCAATGGCCTTTGGATTCGATAAATACCGAGCAAACGTGGAATGTATTGGAGGCGTTGGACAACCCCAAGATAGTTATATCCCATTGATCTCAACCGAATGGGAAGTAGAAAGTGTACTACCAGTCCACTTCTATGAGGCTGATTACACCTCTGGTAATGCATCTCTCGCAAATGCTGGCTTTATCAACTTAGATGAGGATGGCTGGCGAGAATACGATGCTGATGGTTCAGGCGACTGGACTCCTGGTGACTTAGACGATGATGAATATGCTGACGGTGGTATCATGGAACTCTTCGCCACAGCCGGATATGATCCAGCTATTATCGCCTGTGATATCATGGTTGAAGGATTAGCAGCTATGGGCATTCGCGCAGAGACAGTCGAGATGGACTTCTTAGCTATCTTTGATGAATTATGGGCTGGTAGAGCCTGGGTTGCCTGCTGGACTGAAGGTGTCCCATACGTGAACACAGTCAAGTTACTTTACGACAACTTTTGTATTGGAGGACAATATAATATTGATCCTTACAACTACTATCACTTCGAGAATACCACAATTAGTGACGTCCTTGCAGACATGGTTGAAACTTCTGATGTAGATGAAGTAAAGCAATATGCTCGTGAAGCAAGCTTGATGCTAGCGTTTGAACAGCCGCAAATCGTTGTATATAACGACGTTAATATTGGTGCTTACCGTAATGATCGATTCGACGGGTGGTTTGAATTTGCTGGCGCTGGTGTCGCCAGTGGTGACAACTGGGCATGTGCAACCAAAGTCCATCTCAAAGATTCTCTTGGTGGCCCCTATGGTGGAACCTTCTACTATTGTTTGTCAGATAATCTAGGAACCTTGAATCCTTACTTACAGACAACAGGATACGAAGCAACCGTAAACCAATATGTTTATGATGCGGTCGTAAACGTAGATCCATTCACATGGGATCTTGAACCAGGATTAGCTTATGATTGGGATATCGAAGAAACAACTGCAAGTGGGGATATTCTTGACGGATTAAAGTTCACCTATTACCTCTACGAGAACGAGACTTGGCACGATGGAACTCCCTTCACTGCTACGGACATCAATACCTCTATTTACCAATGGACAGCCTGTCCAAGAAGTGGTCCAGAAATGGAACACATCTATAAGACAGAAATCCCTGACGACTACACTATCATAGTGTACTCAAACACAACTGGATTCTTCGAGTTCGCTGATACACAAGTACCATACGTTGTACCAGATCACATCTACGGTTTTGATCACGTCGCAAACATTACTGCATTCAATCCAACTCCAGCACAAATGGTTGGAACTGGTCCTTACGCAATGGCTTCTCACGTACCTGGCGAGTATGTCCGCCTTGATCGGCACGAAGACTGGCGCTGGGATATCCGAGAGGTTCCAGAGGAACCTGAACCAACAACTGAGACATCTGCAACTGAAGCCGAAGACACCAAAACAAAGACCAAGACCAAAACTGGGACATCGCCTGGTTTTGAGCTTATTCCAGCCTTTGCAGTTGTAGCAGCCGCTGCAGTTGTTATCAGAAAGAGAAGAAAGTAAACACTTTCCCTTCTATCCCTTTTTCTTTTTTTTTTATTATAGGCGGGGAGCTTTAGTATTAGATTCAAAACAGTAAATTTTTTTTTAAATTTTTGAGACAAAATTTCATCTATCTTGAAAAAATGGAAGAAATCCCTCTCCTTCCTTGTTAAGATTGTCGTCCGCGATAAAAACTACTTAGGTAATTTGAGAGCTTTTAGAAAATCGGTAACCCATTCGGTAAATGTTACAGTTTCGTTTAGAATACGATCAACAGTAATCTCGTACTCTTCTGCGGCTGCCTCAGTGGGGATGATCAAAAAAGAATCCTTACCTTCGATCAGTTGAAGTCTTACCATCGGTTTTTCCACTTTAGATGCATCATCAGCTGTAGCCAGTTCAAGTTCTAAAAGGAACAGAAATTCTTTTGCGTTAACATCTGTAAATCCATATTTTTCCATATTACCTTCAAGGGGTAAGTCAAGTAATATGCGGCTCCATTCGGTCAACCAGTATTCATCTGTAAACCAATATTCAAGGAATTCCTGTTGTCGTGCACGAATCTCACTCAAAACGACCATATAGCGAATCATTCCCTCTCGGACTCGTTTCATTAAATTTAGTCCAGGATAATCATAAAGATCATTTAATTTCGCTCTTTCTTGACTTAAGAGCACCATTATCTTAACTATTTCTTCTAATTCGTGTTCAGAATCAATTGGGACATAATTTGAGACTTTTTCTAACCATTCAATCGTACTACTAACTTCTTGCTCGCTAACTGGAACTCCTTTCACTGCTTCTAGAGTTCGCTGAACTAGACTTTTATTCCTAATAAGAAGTTCTTGTTCTTTAGTTGGTTTTTGTTTTCGTCTCTTTATCATTTCTGAAATGAAAAGTGGTGTAATGCTGCGTTTCTGAAATTCCATCTTGTGCTTCACCCTATCTATCGTCTTATTAATTTAGGAGAGTTAAATTACGATATATTCAGCAAACTATAAGTCTTTGCTATTTTGTCAAACCAATCCGATTCAACATAAATTATTTTTGTTATATGTTGGTTCTTTCGGTATGAAAGATTAAATGGCTACAATTATTAAATAATTTACTTTTAGTGTTGTCAGATTGAACAGTATCATGAGAGTTGAAAGAATTCCTTGTCCCGTGTCATAGCAATCACAGGGGCGGCGGGTTATCTTGGACAACACTTAATTCAGTATTTAAATCAAGTATCCTCTGATATCGATCTATTTGTAGCTTTGGATATCAAAAATTGGAAGCCTTTTGATCCTGAAATTCCCCTATCCTTCCACAGAATTGATATTCAAGAGAAGTTTTCTTCAGTGCTTGAAGCGCATGGGGTCACAGATCTAGTTCACTTAGCTTGGATTCTCAATCCTATTCATAATACAAAGAAAGCTTATTACACAGATGTTGAGGGCACAAAAAATGTATTAAAAGAGGCATATGACGCAAAAATTGACTATTTTCTTCACACATCTTCCACCCTCGCATATGGTGCACATCCAGATAATCCCTATCCATTAACAGAATCCGATCCTCTCAGAGGTAATCGAAAATTTCACTATTCATACCATAAAGCCTTAGTAGAACATACTATTGATGAGTTCGCTTCAAAGCACAAGGATATGAAAATAGGCAAGATTCGTCCCTCAGCAATATTATCATATGACATTGAGAATTTTGTCGCCGATATTTTGAGAGGAGGCTGGCGAACATTTTTCTTAATGCCTTTCCCAAATAAAGACACTCCTATTCAGTTTCTACATCTAGATGATGCACTTGAGGGGTTTAGGATCATGTTAGATCAGAGATTAGAGGGTGTTTACAATGTTTCCCCAGACGAAGATGTTAAAATCGGTCAAATCCCAGGTATTTTACTGGGACGTGGATTACGGGTTCCTTTACGTCTATTAAAGTTCCTTCTTTGGTTCCAATGGAAATTACACCTCTCCCGAGCACCTCCGTCCTATTTAGACTTCGTAGCTTATCCGTTTGTGGCTTCAAACCAAAAAATGAAAAAATTAGGATTTTCCCCAAAATATTCGACCAAAGAGGTTCTTCTTTCATTTAAAGGGATCTAGTTATTTTTCAAGAGCGGTCATCTAAACATCAGAAAAATTTATTTCGATCCTTCAAGAAATGCAATTGTACGAGAAAATAACTCATCCTTGTATAACTCATCATTCATTAATGGATGATGCGCTCCTTCCACGTACCAGAGCTCCTTTTTTGAAGATCTGATTCTTTTATAAATCATCTCTGCGCTATCATCTGAGACTGATTCATCAGCAGTCCCTTGAATGATAAATGCAGGGCAGGTTACATTATGAAGTGATCGTTTCACTTGTTTTAATCCTTCTAAGACAATCAATCCAAGAGAAGTTGGAATCCAATCATAGCCAATCCAACCTTTTTCTTTCAACTCAACTGGGGCAGGGCTAGGATATTTATTGGGAATAAATCTTTTAACGAAAGGAATCTTGCTGATTATTGGTAACCAGTACAATAAACGGCTTTTCACATTTAAGGCAGCCGCCCAGGTGGCAATCGCAGAAATTTCTGTATGTTCCGCAGCTAAGATAAGAGTCAAAATTCCTCCCATAGAATGGCCAACAACAAAGATCGTGTCACAAATTTGGTTAAGCTTCTTGAGTCCATCATTTGCGTCAGTCATCCAGTCTGAAAATGATACATCAAAAAGATCTTCTGGTTGGGTACCGAATCCTTTTAATGCAGGGAGTAAAACGGTAGCTCCCGTTTTCGAATAAAGAAGCTGGGCGAATTCTTTCAAATCCCAGGTTGTCCCACCTCCAGCACCGTGCAATAATAAATACCCAGTATTTGATCCATCCAAAAAAAGAGGTTCAGCTCCCTCTAAATATTGGCCAGACATTTCACGATTTCCATTAGATTTGGTTCAATATCCAGTTTCCTACAGGTTCGTATCTGTGAATCGCAGGATAAATTTTAATCACATGCTTTGCGGATTCAATGAACTGGGGAATGGCCTTGATAACTTTAGAAATTGTAGATGTAAAAGGATAAACCATATGATCACATGGGAACTCCTGTTGGGAAAATTTTGGTAAATTCGAGAATTCAAATTCTTCAAAAAGAGCACTGTTCCTTGGGACAACTTTATCATAAGTACCCACAGCATTTAGCCATTTTAAATTTGGATTTAATGGAGGTAGAGTGTTTAAAGATTGTAATAACTTACTATTCCTGGTTAATTGAAAGAATCCAAGTCCTAGATCAGCTGCTAAAGGTTCTTGGTCATCCGTAAGAAAATTACGAAGAACATTTACAGTTTCCTCAATCCGAGAAATGTCCCCCGCATCTACTCCATGATTAGGGACAGTAAGTAACACTATTGCTCTAATCATTTGTACAATTGTTTTAAGAGGATACGGATGGTCAACGTATGGGCTAGTAAAATATCTGGAAATTATTCCCCCCATCGAATGACATACGATGAGAACAGCCTGATTACATTCTTTGTAAATGAAATCAACAGCAGTTAATACATCTTCATGAGCCAACGTTTTAATATTTCCTGTGACTGCATTGCTTAGATTTAGAGCCCAACAATCCATATGATTTACCTTGAAATAATTACCAAGAGAATCATCATATGCGAACCAAATCTCTGCATTAGAGCCAAATCCATGAATAAACAAAACAGGAGGACCTGTTGAATCGGGTGTTCTATGATGAAGTTTCGCTAATCCTTGCTGTGTATCAATCTCATATATTACATTTGAAATCGAAATTATAGATCCCTCAATACTTAATCTATGAGAATTTTTAAAAATAAGTTAATAAGCTATATCTAGTTTGTGAAAATTGAATGATGGAGTAGAGAATGATTTTATTCAGTTTTAATTAAATATTTCATTGTTTTACGTGAAATAATAATCTCTGAGTAGCACAATGAACACTTGAAAGTTTCTGGAAGAGCTCCTCCTTTCATCTTCCGCATAATACCATTATCACAGTCAGGACAAGAAAAAGTTTCAGGGAACATTTACATCCACATTTTTATCTGCTTGTATCCAATATATTAACATTCTGTTATACGCAATTATTCCAGCAGTAGCTTAACTAATTAGACTTTCTAAGAAGCATTTTGACTAGACGCAAAGGTTCAGGTAATTTGTATATAAGGAGAGGTAGAGTTATATCAATTGCAGTTTCTAATGAGATCTTATGGCCTACTGATAGAAAAATTCCTTTTTTATTCCCCTTCTTCCTGATGAAATAAGCAATTATATCATTCCCATCAAAGACTGGGAATAGATCAAAGCTTGGTCTCCCTTTATTACAAGGTTGAGAAAAATCAATATTCCCAAATAAGGAGGATTTGGTAATCCCAATTGTGGGAATATTTAGTTCCACTCCTAAGTCACATGCGAGGCCATAATGTCTAGGGTGTTGTCTTCCAGCTCCTTCAACCATTAGGAGGTCAAATCTATGAAATTGGGTGACAATTTGAAGCATTGGTTGTTTATTCCGTAAACTGAGAAAACCGCTTACGTATGGAGAGGAAATAGGAATAAGGTCTCCTAATAGAGCCCCAAGCTGCAATCGTGATTCAAGATCATAAAGAATCCCACCTGCTCTCAATTCTTGGTTTTTCTGGAGAACAGTAACTGCTAATAGGATTTTGGGTTCTTTGATGTAATCTTTTATCTTGACCAGAGATGCTCGTTCGGCTTGAAGACGCCTTAATTGATCCTGGGAGAGTTCCGCCATTCCTATACCTGCGATGTTGAGTACTTTCAAAGCTATAAACTGTAATGAAAAAGTAATCAGCAAGCCTTTTAAGGTTAGATGAGTGAGATTTCTACTAGCTAAAGAATTTTTTGAAGGCTGAAGAAGAGAATCTCGCCTTAAAAATCAGTGAAGCATCTTATAGAGAGAAGTAGGAATTGGTATGGTAGCAAAGAAATTCGTTGATGGTGATCTCTGGGTTGAAATAGACCTTGACATGTGTACAGCCGAGGGAGAGTGTGTAGATGTTTGTCCAGAAGATTGTTACGAGATAGTAGATGGTAAAGTTAACGCAGAGAATATTGGAACATGTATCGAGTGCGCAGCCTGTGACGGAGTTTGTCCCAACGATGCTATTCTTAATCACTGCTCTTGGTGATTTGGTTCCTATTTTTCTAATCATGAATTCTGTTAACTAGCCAAATCAGATAAATTTTCGAAAATTCTTTTAAAGACAAATTATTTATTGGATGGTTTTGAGCAAGTTTTTAGTCCTAATAAATACTCTAAATGACTTAAAAAGACAATTGGAGAAATAATTAATGGCAAAACAGCGTTTTGAAGATGGAGACCTCTGGGTTGATATAGATCTAGACCTATGCACTGGCGCGGGAGAATGTGTGGATGTTTGTCCAGAAGATGTTTACGAAATAGTTGACGGGAAGGTTACTGTGCCAAATATCGGCGATTGTTCAGAATGTGCGGCATGTGACGGAGTTTGTCCCAACGACGCCATCCTAGATCACTGTTCCTGGTAGTTGTTCTTAACAACTACATTCCTTTCCTTTTTTCTTCTTGTGTTGTCTTAATCTCTGTTTTTAACTCAGAGAAGGTCATTCTCAATAAATGAAATTTTAAACTTTCTTCTTTAATCTTATACTTGACCCTCCTTCTAGAATAACCACTATGGTACTGCTTGGATTATAGCAAATGGATTGATTAATTTGTAATTCCTGAAGCATCATCATCATCTTAGAAGGCAATCCTCCCATTAAATGATCTGGGTAATTTCTTTCCTGCAAGTTGACAAAAATATTATCTTAGTTTTCAGACTGAATCATGGTAGTTGAATGAGGTGATATCATGGTATTAGTCGATTCCAATGATTTTAGACAATATCTATCAATTGAGACAGCAGGTGGACCTACTTGGCACCCCAATAACCGAGAGATCGCATTTGTTTATGACAATCCAGGCTTGATGCAAATTTTTACAGTTCCTATTAAATCTGAATACACGCTCTGGCCGAAAAGACTGATTTACAATGAAAATCGGTGTACTGATCCTCGATATTTACAGGA
>JBHLPG010000478.1:0-2509 GCA_048939725.1 Promethearchaeota archaeon
TTGTTATTGATCATTCATTTTTAGATTTACCTTCTTATGAGGAAGTACGTGAATATCTACTATCTAACTATCACGTAAGTTTCATCTTATCAAACTATAATTATCGAAAAACTGCAATTGTGGATTTATCACTTTTAGTAATCAGGAATTCCCAAAGTAGTCAACCAACCATATGGCAAGAAACACTTGAAGAAGAAACTCGAATAATATCAAAAGAACATTTTCTCGCACAACCAAATTGTAGTTATCAATATAAAGAGGAATTCTCCTCTCTTTTCTATCTTAATAATTATACACTACCACTTAGCGAGATTGCTTCCGTCTCTTGTGGATTAGAATACGGAGCTTTACTTAAAACCAATTTTTTATCTTCAAAACCCAGCAAAGGGTTCCATAAATGCATAGATGGCTCAAATGGACTATCACATCCATTTATCTTATTTTGGATCCCAGAGCAAAGCAATTCCTACGTCAGATTTGACAAAGAATATGAGAGAAAACTTCAGGACGAAAATAAAAACGTTTCAAGGACAAAGAAAAAAGTTATTTTGATTTCAGGAAAATTAGATCGATTTTCTACAGAGAAAATAATCCTAAGGCAAACAGCACCTCGGTTTATTGCTACTCTAGACACGCAGAAATTTTTGACTTTGAGAAATACACATCTAATTTACTACCCAAAACCACCTTATTCTCTTTACCTAATTCTAGGAATATTTTGCTCTTCATTAGGAAATTATATTGGCGAACACTTTAACATCATTCGAACGTCGCGAAAGGGATCTAGTAGATATCCCCAGATAAGGTTGAATGATTTAAAGAATTTTCCTATAATAGACATTAATCAAATAGAAGATACTTCCATAATTAACCAAGTCGAGGTTGCCGTGAAAGAATGTTTGAATATTGGAGAATCCATTACTGCCGCATTAACCAATCTATGGGCTAATCTGGAAACAGAACCTATATCACCGCGTCAATTTCTGAAAATATATTTAGAAAGGGACCACTTAACACCTCTACCAGAACGAGATACTATCAAACAAATACATGTTTCCATTCTTGAAGAACTATCTAAATTAACAAAACAAAGGAAAATAATCGACTCCCTTATCTTTAGGTTATATAACATCAACCAACAGGATCAAAGAAAGATAATTTCTAAATTAAAAGAGTAAAACTTGCATATAATAAACAATGAAGTTCGGATTCAAAGAAAACACTAATGACTTAAGTAAGAAATTATTCAAATTATTACTAATTCTATCATCAAGATAGAATCACTTTTCTATCAAAAGAATGAGATGAATAACATGAATGATTATTTTCTTAATTACAAAAAGAAAAATGTAATTCCAGTTACTTTCGTTGCCTTTCTGCTTTTTGCAATCTGTATCAATATACCAGTGTTGATTTTACAAAATCAAACAGTACCACGATTAAGTTCTCCTACAAACATCTCCTCTCAGGATATTCCAGACGATTCCTTTACTACTGGTATTTCAAAACCCGAATTTGATCGTTATCAATTTCTTGATCCAATCCTCCAGACATATCTTGAAACTAATCGAATTCCCGAGGGAATTAGATCTTATAACGATCGAGTCTATTTTCTCATGGGTGCAACTACAGATGTCGATTTTTCTGCTCTTAATGAACACATGAAAGTCGTTCAGGTAGCTAAAGTTGGTGGTGGATATATTATCCAAGGGTATGTCACCAATAGTAAAGCGCTACGACGTGTTTACTCTAGACCCGACGTTGGAGTAATCATGTCTGAGAGATTAGCAGACTTTCGAGCAGATAAACCAGAGAAAGGAGCATTTAGACAATTCGATATGCAGGAAGTCATGAGTGCAGACCGAGTTAATGATATTACAGGAAAAGGCGATTTTACCTATCCAATCGATGGAACCGGTGTTACAATCGGTCTTGTCGATTCAGGTACCGATTTTGGTGTAACTGATCTCAGTACTGCATATGCAGTTGATTCATCAGGCTACCCAACAAGCTTTGATGGTGAGGGTTCAGGATTAGCTATTACTAATGCATCAATTGCTATTAATGGGACAAATTATTTACCTCTCAATAACCATAGCTTTTCTATCTGGATCGGAGATACAGCATCTTGGTTTGAATCAGGAGACTTTTTTGGATCCGAAGATATCTACGTTGGCAGTATTCCCAGTATATCTGGTACAGTTAAAGTAGGGATAGCTGGAACACTCTCCCCAGGTATGCCAAACGCAGTGGAATTATTCCTTTTCATTGTCACGGATTCAACCACATCTGGAGTCTATGACACAGTATATATTGATTGGGAAACCTCATGGAATCTTACAGCAATCTATAATGATCTTGAAACCGATGGTCCTATGGCAGACTGGGACTTTACCAACAACAATCCTCATAAGTGGGGAGATGGTACTGAAGTACTAGCTACTGATTTTAATAGTGATGGTATCAACGATTTTAGTCTCGGATGTTTAGCAAATACAAATGACATTTT
>JBHLPG010000134.1:0-9957 GCA_048939725.1 Promethearchaeota archaeon
ATAACCTCATCATGTTCATCGATGAATAAAAGGCCCCCATCACCAGGTATGAAAGCTGTAACCTGTTTTCCATTTTTTATCAATTGTACTCTAGCACACTTTCTAATCGCAGAATTGGGCTGCTTAGATTCAATTCCAACTTTTTCGATGACGATTCCACGAGCTTGGGGTGCTCCTTCTAAAGGATCGAATTTCTCCTTCAATCGAAGGACCTTTCTCTTATAAGTTGTACTCTTCCAACGAAATTTCTTCCTTTTCCGTAATAATTTACTAGCAGCAAATTCTCCTCGTGGTGATTTCAATCCAGTCATATTTCTTCGCCAAATTAATTTAAAATTCTAAAATGTATAATCAAACTATATATTCTCAGCTTTGAACCGAATAGGGCTGTTATCCTTTTTTTTTTCTTATATATATGAAGAGTTTTGTCACTCTAATTAATCTTAAAAATTCAAGGAGGGCTTTGGATAATTACGTTATTGATTCCAAAGTGTCTTTTCAGTAAAAGACGGGACCTCTGTATATTCCTCCCATTCTTGCCTATAGCTTTTCCCCTTTCCTGCGGAATGACTGTAACTACAACTGTTTTCTTTCCTGATTTCTCATGAATCTCAATGTTTTTTGCTTTAGCAGGTGCAAGTGTATTTGCTGCAAAATTCTCTACATTTTCAGAATATTCAACAATGTCAATCTGCTTTTGAAAATGTTCACGAAGACGTCTGATAGTTGTGCCTCCACGACCAATTACTTTTCCTGTGTCATTTCGTCGAACCACGAAAATAACGCGAGTTTCAGATTTATCCCAAACGCAATCGACAGCGAGAGCACCTGTAAGTCCTTCGAGAATGGAAATAAATCGGAGTTCTTCTTGGGACATTCTAATATTTGACAAGCAAAAACATCCTATCAAATATAATCTAGAATTTTGGAATTCCCTGGATCTAAAATCGCTAGTGTAGAGACGACATGAGGACGCCCGCATGCTGCACCAAGATCAAATCCAGTTTTCTCATATTCAATGACTGGGATCTGCGAGAGTTCACAATTTCTTAATAGTTTTCTCTTAGAGTCTAACGGGATATTACTTGAAATTAGGGCTGCTTTAACTTTCCCGCTTAAAACGCTTTTAATCGTAGCACTATATCCTATTTTCACTTTTCCAGTACTTATAGCCATACTTATGGCTTTTTCTATTTCTTGTTTCATGGTTATACATCTTCTACACTTTTATTGTCGCGTTGATATCCAGACCACATAATAAGATCAACAGTACCAGTACCAAGGGGTATTATCTGGCCAATGATAACATTCTCTGTAATTCCTCGGAGTTTATCGCGTTCTCCACGGGCAGCTGAATTCAATAAGTGTTTTACTGTTACTTCAAAAGAAGCTCTAGCAAGAACACTTTCTTTTTCGCCGCTAATTCCGTGGCGGCCTATTTGTCGAAGATTTCCATCTTGAGTCATAATATCGGAAACTAGCATTATATGACGAATATCCACATCTAATCCTTGGTCTTGTAAGACCGCTGTAGCTTCATCAATGATTGCTTGCCTTGTAGCTTCGATTCCAAGAGTATCTCGAATCTCCTGAATATGATTAGTTTTAATTCTTGTTGGATCAACACCAGGAATACTTAATACATCAGGAAGGTTGCTTCCTGCAGTAAACAGAACCCATTCATCTAGCTCCTGGTCTTTCGATATGATAACTCGTGTAATCCCTTTTACACCCTTTAATTTAAGATCCCTGATTTTTTCGTTTAATTTGTAGATATCATCAATTGTCAAATCTTTTGAATCAATGATAATTTCGTTATTGTTATACGTCACCTCACCCTTTTTTAGCTTTGATAGCTTATCTATAATGAGTTCAGGGGTTAAACCTTTATCCCTCATTAAAATATCGTTAAATGTTATTTTAATTTGCATTAAGGCAAGATCAACTGTAATGTCATCACTTATTGATTCAACTGTGGATAGCTCGATCATTCTTTGAACTTCTTGAGCTTTTTCTTTGTCTTTTGAAAAGGGTTCTTCGAGGTACACTGTCATATAGGGAGACGCAGGATTTTTACGTGCATCTAGAATCTCTATCAAACGTGGTAAACCTAGAGTGACATTCAATTCAGCTACACCAGCGTAATGAAAGGTTTTTAATGTCATCTGAGTTCCAGGTTCTCCTATTGACTGAGCTGCTACCGTTCCAATAGCTTCTCCAGGTTCGACAAGAGATCGAAGATACGCGTCTTCAACTGAATCGAGAATTTTATTTACAATTTTTTTATTCAGTTCTGGTAATTCTGATAGTTTGCGAAATATATCAGACCGAATACTTTTAGGAAATCGATCCTCTCTTTCATTGATTAATGCCTGAAGCTGATCTTTTGACAAATTTGCCATATTAATGTTCCCCTCAATCTTCTTCTGTGGAAAGGACTTCTTCAATAATCGCATCAATGTCGACAGGTCTTCCATGGTACGATTTCATTGGATCTACTCCATCTTCTCCATATCGTAGTTGTACTACATCTCCTTCAGTTGTTCGGACAATTATGTCGTAGTTGACGTGGAGATCCTGCAAAGCATTTACTAATCTCCGCTGGAGATAACCGCTCGTAGAAGTTCGGACTGCTGTATCTACTAATCCCTCACGCCCTCCTTGTGCGTGGAAAAAGAACTCAGTAGGAGATAATCCAATACGATAATTGGAGCGCACAAAACCTCGTGCAACTGGTCCAATATCATTTTTCTTGAAATGTGGTAATGAACGTTTCCGATATCCTCTTAGTATCCTTTCTCCCCTAATAGATTGCTGTCCAACACATGCAGCCATTTGAGCGATGTTAAGTTGAGTACCTTTTGCACCCGTTGATGCCATTACAACTGCTGAATTCGAAATACCCATGTAATCGTTTGCAACACTCCCAGCGCTGTCTCTAGCTCTAGCCAGCACACTCATAATACGCATTTCCAGAGTTTCTTCCAGAGATTTTCCTGGAAGAGGTTCTAGTTCTCCTCGCTGGTAAGCTTCAATGATTTCATTCGCAGCATTTTCGTTCTCCATGATAAGAGTTCTAATTCTTTTTTTACCCTCATCAGGCATGTTTATATTAGAATACCCCAAACTAAATCCTTCATGTGAAAGAAATTCTAATAGCATTTGAGTCAGGGAATCTAAGAATATTCTAGCTCTATCACTTCCGTGATCTTTGACTACGACGTGTAACACACTTTCAGACTCATCTGCACCTATTGCTCGTCGGTCAATTACTCCAGATAGCAACTGCCCTGACCTGATATATACCGAGCTATCATATTCGCAGAGCTCTGCTTTACAGACATCATGTTTTCGACAGGTTCTAGCTTTTGTAGTCACATTGACATCTGAAGGTAATAATAGACTAAAAACTTGTTTTCCAGTCCATAATTCAGTGGGATGGATAATTGCTGGTAGAGGAAGTTCCCTTTCATAATTTCCTGCGAGAAGTAGTTGCCAAACGTCTTCTTTCGAGATTAAAGTCTTTTTTCGAGTAAGTAAAAAAGAAGCAGACACATAATCATGAAGTGCACCAATAATTGGTCCTCCATATCTTGGTGATAGGATTTGTTCTTGAACTCTCATTAACACACGAGTTTCAGCCCGAGCCTCTTCACTTTGTGGGACATGGAGATTCATTTCATCTCCATCAAAATCAGCATTATAAGGTGTACATACACATAAATGTAATCTAAATGTCTTAAATGGCATCACACGAACTTCATGAGCCATGATAGACATACGATGAAGAGATGGCTGCCGATTAAAGAGAACCATATCGCCATCACGAAGGTGACGTTCAACTATAAAACCTTGATCAATCATTTCTGCAGTGTTATTTAGATCGCCAACAAATCGTAAATCAATTCTTTTTCCATCTGGTCTTATGATATAATTGGATCCAGTTTTAGAGACACCTGTTTTCTCATCTATTTCTGGATTGGGGCCATTCATAACCAGTTCTTTCATTTCTTCAATATTCCATTCGGTAACTCTTTCTGGAACAGTTAAAATTTTCGCAATTTGTTCTGGAACTCCAACTTCATTGATTGATATGTTTGGATCGGGTGAAACAACCGTTCTAGCAGAGAAATCAACCCTCTTACCAGATAAATTTCCTCGGAATCGGCCTTCCTTTCCTCTCAGCCTTTGGGTAAGTGTTCTTAGAGCTCGACCTGATCTATGTCTCGCAGGCGGTATTCCTGCAACTTCATTGTCCATGAAAGTTGTGACATGATATTGTAAAAGCTCCCATAAATCTTCTACAATGAGTTGAGGAGCTCCTGCTTCAATATTTTCCCTTAACCTTTGATTAATTCTAATAATATCTACTAATTTATGTGTTAAATCATCTTCGCTACGCACACCAGACTCCAATGTAATCGAAGCTCGAACAGAAACAGGAGGGACTGGTAAAACAGATAAAATCATTCTTTCAGGGCGAGAATGGTTTGCATCAATACCTAATAAGTTTAAGTCTTGTGTTTGAATCCCTTCAAATCGTTTTTGAATTTCTGAAGGGGTAATACGAACGGATCCTTCAGGAGTTTCCTCATAAAAGCTAGTTGGTTTTTCATATTTTATTTTATATTGGGGTTGACTACAATGAGGACACTCCGATTTTTTCCTAGCTTCTTTAACAACTTCTTTAATCGTCTCAGAACTAGTCTTAATATCATCTTCTGAAGCAGCTTTATCAATTAATCTTTGATATTTCTTTATTATTAGTGAATCTAACAAAATTCGTGAACAAGCCCTACATGTTGAACGAAGCAGCTTGTATATAATAGATTTCGCATACCCCACATGAACGACGGGTCTCGCAAGTTCAATCATACCAAAGTGGCCTGGACAATCCCCCACTTGATTTCCACAAGTTTTGCAGCGTTGGCCAGGTTCGATCGTACCAAGACGACGGTCTATTAAACCACCTTCAATAGGTGTTCCATCTTCATTATAAGTATCTGCAGTTATAATTTTTGTAACAGCCATCTTTCTAATTTCATCAGGTGAAAGAATGCCAAATTGGATTTGGTTAATTTTTTTTAGTTCAGGCGTCCACATAAGGTAGTCTCCCAGTAACATAACAGATAGAGCAAAATAAAGAATTTAGGAATATTGATGAGTTTTTAAGGAAAGGTACTGGTAATGAATGTGAAAATTACTCAACTAACGCTAGCTGCATAGTTGTTTATGTATTTTGACTAAGACCAGCCAGAAGTTTGCTTCCTTCAATTGAAATAATAATAGCAGAATTAAAGGAGAGGGATAAAAATTTTAGAAAGCTAATGGTCAGAAAAAACAATATGGCATGAAAAATTAGGTTTTCGTGTTCATTCACATCGCATTTACATAATTATATTTAGATATACTTGATGAAATTAAAAAAACTTTCACAAATAAGCTTTTTCTGTTACTATCATTCATTTAGTTATGAAGGATCAGATTATTCAGAGTAAATATGAAAAGACCAGCAAATAGGCAGAATTTTCCGATCCGATTGCCAGTGGGGGCATAGATGATTGAGCCAAGAGCTATTAAACAAGCTCCAAATTGCACAGAAACAATAATTTCGATGCAGGTGAAAATTATTATTGTGATGATTTCAACCAAGTTAAATTATGTCCTCCATATCGGCATATTAGGAAATTGAAAGCCCAATGGGAAAATTACACATAATAAACAGATTACGCTTTTTTTCAAGTTTTTTTTCCGCTTCATATCAGACGAAATAATGTAAAGACCAAGATTTCCAAGAAATACGATAAGAGATAAAGAAGCGAAAATAAACAGCAGGTAAGCTGTGATAAAGGTTGCTAAAGACTGAAATCCGTCAAATGGTTCAATTATCTCTCCCATATTAGGAAAATTTGGATTAAAAATATAGAATAGGAGTGTTAAGATAGCTAATGATCTTAGAATCATCATTTTTCCATTTTCCTCGTTATAATCCAAAAGATAGACTATTGCTCCTAATATTATTGAAAGATTTACTGTAAAAATAGTGATACATATTAGAATTGGGAAGACTGATAAAAAAAAATCATTTATCTTGTTAGAAATTAATTCTAAATAACTTATAACCTCACTTGAGAAGAAATCTCTATCAACCTTCACAAAAAATAAATCAAGATGAATCAAGATTATCCCTAAAACTAGTTATTAGAAGTATCTGAATCCATATTAAAAATTCAACAAGCCATATAAACTCCCAATAATATGAAAGACATATTTTCTCATTGAGAAGAATCTCCTTCTTCATAATAATGAAAATAAGAACTTAGAATCCACTACCAGTTTCCTGACATAATTCTAAGGCAATATTCTTTGAAGCGGTTATTGCTTCATTTAAACCAATTTGATTGTGAGAAATTAAAAAATCCAAAGTGGATATACCTGATTCAGAGTTTGGATGGGAAAGAAAAGACTCAAATTTTTTTTCAGATAGGGTTTCAATCTTTCCTTCATTTGTTAATTCAGTAATTCTCATGATTTTACGTTTTTTTACATTTCTAATCCAAGATACATTTAGCTCTATGAAAATATGAGGGAAAGAAGTCTTCAAAAGTTCTAGTGGAATTTCATAGATATCCTTCAAGCGTCTGAATAAAAATTCAGGGTTTCTGCCATGAATTGTTTGGATTGATGGAATTCCAACTGAGAGTACATTCAAGAAAGCTGAGAAATTGTCTTTAGTTGAAAGTTCCCCTAAGTTTATAAAATCTGGACTTCTATGTAATATCTTTTGCATTTCTAGTGATTTCGAAAAAATTAAGGTTTCTTGTGGATCATATCCTAACCGAAATTTTACTGTATTCCCCTGTCTTGTTTCAGTGGTTTCAAGAACATCTTCTACAGATAGAAGTCGTAAATGAGAAGGAATATATTCAATTAAGGCATTCTGTAAAGTAGTTTTGCCTGAATTTGGAGGGCCAATAATCGAAATAGAGACTTGATTCTGAATCAAGAAAATCAATAATAGAGCTTGATTTATAGTCATGCTTCCATTATTAACTAGATCTGGAATTTTTAATTTGTTTGAACGAAATTTTCTAATATCTATATGATAATCTTCAATCGTTAAAGGTGGAATATCTACTGTAACTCGAGTGTGAAATAAAGAAGATACAAAATCTGTTTTCATGGTTGGATTACTTTTGTTTAATGAAAAATCATTTTCTAAAGCAACTCGATAAATAAAAGATTCAATCTCTTTTGTTGTAAGCTTAATTGATGTAATACATCTTCCATGTTTTGAATGATCAATATATAGATTCTTCTTACTTGAATCAAGATATATTTCATCTATCTGATCATCAATCAAAAGTGGGCCTATTTTTTCAAGATCGAGAATACGTAATAATACAGGGATTAAAAGTTGTTTTGGAAGTTCTAACTGGTTAGAAATATCTCCTGATAAATACTCATAAATTTGGTTAAAAGAACAAAAGTCATTATGCTGTAAAATGAATTTTTTAAGGAAAAATTTAATCTCATTCTCATAACGGTTAAAATTCTTTAAATGATCATAGGTTAGAGGATCAAACTGAACCTGATATTCAAATTCCTTTATATAGGGGACTTTTAATATTGATACAATATAAGACTGAAATGAATAAGAATCTATCCTTATAGTATCATATTCATTAAATCTAGTGTCGTAATTTAATTGGGAATTCATTTTTTACTTCCTGATAAAATTTCATTCTGGTTTCTTCGACTCCTGGAGCATTTGAGAAAAAATCACCCCTAAATTATTCGGAAGAGAATCTCTTAACAAATTTTCCTTGTTTTCTGCAATATCAAAACAATATTTTCTACGAACTATACCTTGACCATCGATATAAAGAGTGAGAATGTGGCCCTCCTTTGAATGAGACATTGCCTTGGTAATAAGAGAATGCTGTTCTCGAGCGTTGACTAATTCAGACTCAGACACAAAAATCGATTCCTTCTTTCCACAGATTGGACAAGTTGTTTGAATAACAGTTTTTTGCATTTGAAGAACCGGCAATATAATTCCCGAAATTAATTTTGAGACTTAGAATAAAAAAACCCAAGTTTCACACAACTTAAACAACCCTTCTAAAACTAGCAGTAATGATTAGTATTAGAGCGGGGATGCAAGACCACAACAAATAGATTCATTAAAATCATTTGAAGGTGTTAATATTGATATTGATATGAAATTTGTCTATAACATTCTGATAAACGTTTCTGAGACCATTAGGAAAAATACTATTAAATTACGTTAAATACGACGTATCAAATATCAAGTGAATTGGCTTCTTTTGAATGAATTTGATTTCCTTGACAATTGTTAGGTTCAAATAAAGGATTTTGGAATTTTATGATATCATATTCCAGAACGAGAATTTCCATTCTAATTTAGGAACTCTCGAAAAATTGATGTTCTATGAGTAGCATCTCCGAGAATTTTCAGACCCTCTTATTTGGAAATTTTAATTTCTTCGCCCAATATCAGTTTGAAAAATATTTCAAATCGAAATATAAATTGGGTGAAAAGCAGGTTCATTTGATTTCTTTCTCTTTTTTTGCCTTATCTCATTTCTTCATTGGATTTCAGATATTTCTTACCAAGAGGGTCATTTTTGAAGTAATATTGATTGAGATTATACTAATCATAACTCTGTTGAGGCTCTTCAACTACATCATTTATGTTGAATTCAAGGATTATTGCACTACAATAGAAACCATTGGGTACTTTGTTGTAAATGAGTTATTAATGATACTAGATACTTCAGTATCTTTGAAAGAGGCTACTAAATTCATTATATCGAGTAACTATCCTCTTTTTTCTGAAATATTTTCAGAAGCAATGATTTTAACACATTTCGGCAATCCGTTGAATTTCGCATTAAAAACACTAATTCAGAAAAGGCTTTTTGGACGAATTCAAACAATATTCTTATATATTTTAGAAATTTGGGAAAATGGAAAAAATATTGCACTCCTCTCAAAGAACAGGATCCTTGGCAGGATATCCGATCAAATAACAGAGGAAACAAATAAAATTGACTCTTGGGCTTCTTTATCGGCTGGAATAATATTTCTAAGTCCCCCAGTTATATATTGCTTTCTATTAATTTCTGGGAATATGAGTATATTTTTCGGGATTTTAATCATAATTGGTATCATAATTGGATCATTTTTTATCCATCCAGAAAAACATCTGACAGTATTTTCGAAAAATAATAAACTATTCTTATCTTATGATGTAAGATCCTTAGAACTCTTAGTTATTCTTTCAGAAAATTTATTAAGAGGAAAATCTTTCAATAAAAGCCTTAATAATACCTTAAATATAATGGAGATTGATTTACAAAAAGCAAGGACAAGAATCACGGATCCATATACCAATTTTAGATTAGGTATTAAAGAAAGAAACGAAATCAGTGCGAATCTTTTAGCTGACTTTTTTCCTGAACGAATCATCCAGCTGATCCTTTTGATTAAAAAATTTTCAATGATCAATGTAATCATTGCAGGAGAAAAATTACAAGCAATAACAAATGAATTAAATAAAATCAATGAATTTCTAAGTAAAGGTGATGCACAACTTAAAGCAGCAAAATTACATGGAACTATAATTCAAGTGCTTGCCTTAATATCTCTAGGTTTTATTACTGGAGCCAGTTCTTTTTTTCTCCTTGTATCAAATATGTTGTATCATCCATTTACAGAATCCTCGTTACCAATGAATAATTCTGCCTTTGAATTGATTTATATGATGACAGCTTTAGTATTAAGCGTATTACCAATCAGGAGAATTAATATTAAAGGGCTCAAAAACATTGAAACAATTCCATGGAAGGAAATACTGGGATTTTCTAAATTCATATTGTTTTTAATGGTATATATATTTGTTAAAAACGTTTTAATGGGATTATATTAATT
>JBHLPG010000135.1:0-9930 GCA_048939725.1 Promethearchaeota archaeon
TTATCTAATAGAATTATATATATAATTACAGAAACACAGAGATTTCTGGATGAGAGCAGTAAGAAAAGGAAAAATAGACAAAACGATTACGATTGATATGGAAGACGTCCAACTTGTTGAATTCTTGTATATACTAATGTTGGGACTAAATGAACAGTTGGAATTACGAAAATCAATTTTAAATAGGATCAGACTGGACAATGAAACAGTATTAAGGAATTTTTTAGATATAATAGCACTATTTCTAAAAAAATGAAAGCTCTAGCCTATCCTAATTCATTTATGACTGACAATTGATAAACGTCAATTTTGCGTCATTAATGTTCTTCAAAAAAAAAGAAAACCGATTGATAGAAGACTTTTGAAAAATTTGATGAATCCAAATGCAATTATAGTTCAAGGCTCTTTTGTTCTTCAATGCAAACATTTAAGTAGTTTTTCACTTGAATAATAGTGACGCTGTTTTTTTCAAAACATTGAAGGAATTATGGGTCATGTATGACGAAGATCCTCAATCTCGATTAATTAAAGCAGAAGCAATACTCTTAGAAACGTTATCTAAGCTTGTTTGGATTGTATCAATCCTTTATGGAGTAGAATTGCTTATTGCAGTTTTTGACAAAAGCTTTGATTTATGGAATAGAGGGGATTATAATGCGATTATATTGGCTTTAATTGCTTTGGTGGTCATTTTAAAGGTTCTTGGTTTGGTAGACAAACATATGATGGAATATTGGAAGCGACAAGACGCGAAAAAGAGATAATGCATAACTTCAGACAGGGGGTTCGCTTAATGGATAGTAATCTACAGCATTTGCGGATCCAGCAATAGAATAGGAGCCAGTACCATTCCAGTCTGACCAGTAATTTCCCTGTTCTAAATCTGAATAGTACCAGTAATTGGATGTCCCATTATCGGAAGCCTGGGATGTTCCATTTAAATTATTATCAATAAAAGTATTAAGAAAAATCAAAACGGATTCAGTCTTTTCAGAAAGGTAAACTCCATGTTCTGAATTATTCTCAATATGATTGTAATAAATCTGACAATTGGAAGTGTAAGATGTAAATATTCCATGAGAGGAATTTATAATACTACAATTTTTAACAGTACAATTCATACTTGAGTCTAATATAATACCAGAGGTAAACCAATCGTACCATATAATATTTAGGCAATAATTGTTCTCTATTAGAGCAAAATTTGAAATCATAATATTAATAGCTAATTCATTGTTAATACAGTCATTCTGGGTTACATTAATGAAATCGGATTCAATACATGATATTGCCTCAATACAACGTGTTAGTGAATTATTATAGATTACTGTTGAGTCTGAGATTTCTAAAAATATTCCGATATACTGTCCTGTGATTACATTGTTTGCTATGTAGCAGTTTTTTGAATTTTCAATTAGAATACCTTCACTCCCCGCTTCATATATACTATTGTTGAAAATATTCACTCCAGGGGATGAACGGATTGTAATTCCAGCCCGTGGCCCTGTTTCCCATACCCAACAATCCTGATGGAATATTGAGTTACCCCAAATAGTTGCAGTTCCAGATGCAACGTTCTCAAGATGAATGCCTTCGTAACACATATCTATTGTACAATTAGTAATTATAAAGTGTTTACTCGTGTCTTGTATCGTAAAACCAATGAACTCCTCTGAAAGATAATAATTGGAAAGAATGTAAGGATCTTCTTTTGTGCCCGTTCCAGCTGAACTATATTCAAGAAAATCAATGTCGGAGAAAATTTCAATGCCTGATCCAAGTGAGGGTCCAAAGAGAGAACCCAAAAAGGATGTACCTATCAGAATGACCGACAAAACTATTCCTATTGTTACAATAATCCCTATTATGATTATTCCTGGGCGATAAGATGGTGAGGGTCTTCGTATGCGTCTTCTTTGGTGTATATGACTGAACTCTTTTTGCATTGGAGTTGCTAATTTTGATCCACAATTTGTACAAAATTTAGCGGCTTTTGGGGTGTCTAGTATTGCACCACAATGAGGACATTGATTCATTTTACACCTTGATTGGTATTATTTTTCGCATTAAAGTTGTTTCCTCTTATTTCAGGTAACTTTGATAACCCCATTCCAGTTAATATTACTCCGATACCACTGAAGATGGCTGTGACAAGGATTGCAGATGAAAAGGGAGAAGTCTTCAAAATATATCCCCCAATTAATGCTCCAGGTATTCCAATTATTGTTGTAATTGTTGGAAGTAGGGAATAGATTGAATTCCTTATTTCATCAGGAACTAAGTCTAGATTTAATCGGTTTCGTAGAATAAACTCTAGTGGTTCCCATATCCCAGGTAATTGGAAAATAATAAATAAACCTAGAACGAGAGAGAGATCTAAACCTGTAGGAGGGAATCGAAGGTAATAAAAATAAACAAAAAGAAAAAAAACTGAATTGGAGAAAGCAGTTGTAATAAATATCCAGAGTTTAATACGCTGTATTTTCGATATATATTTGACAATAAATATTTGCCAAAATACTCCTGAGGTAAACATTAACGCTCTAAGCATTGCAGTTATATCATCCTGCCCTCCTGAGTAGCTGCCATATATTGGAAATAATAGAAAGTTTACCCAAATGCTGTTATTAGCTGCCCATATGATTGTTGTTCCAATGAAGAATAGAAATATCCCTTTTTGAGATAAAAGGAATTTAAAACCCGACTGGAATTGTTGAAAATATAAAGAAGTGGTAAAATCTGATTTACTCAAATAGCTATCTTTGACTATTACCGTTATAAGTATAAAAATTATCACGATTAGAAATAAGGTCACTGCAAATAAGTGCTTTCTTGAAAAATAGTGAGCGATTATTCCCCCTGCAACAATAGAGATTCCATAAAGTAAATGACCAACCAACGATTTTTTTGCTTGAAAAGATTTGTATAATTGCCGCTCAGGGTCCTTGTTCCCCGCATAGTGATTATAACTATTGTCAAACCAGGATTCGAGCGCCCCAGATTCTTGAGAAGCTCCTATGGCTACTAAACCGCTATAGATTAAAAGAGTGAGGAACGAATTCGAGACTAATAAGAAGATGAACGAGAGTACATAAAAAAAATAGGCAACTAACATCACTTTGCGATATCCAATAATGTCTCCTAACACCCCTGTAGGATAATCAATTAATGCCAGAATGAGATAATTGAGTGCAAACAATATACCTGCTTGAGTTGGTTCTACTGTCTCGAGAACATATAGAACCACAAACATTCCGGAAATATTGAAAGCAATTAATCTTGTGAAATCAGTCAGAACATAACGAATAAGAAGAGATCTCGTCTTAGGATCTGATTTTATCACTGGTTTCTCTGCTAGCTCAGTCATGAGGATTTCACTTAAAAAAATGAATGGAAGAGAACTTCCTTACGTTCAAATCAAAAGAAAAAATTCATTGTATCTTATCTCTTTTTGGGATGTGGCAATTAATTCAGTTTAGGAATCAGATCTAACTAAATTTGATGTCTCTTGTCCTATCTTCTATTGGAATGCCTAGAAGGAGAAGCCAATGCCAGTACACATCTTCCATGCTTAAACCAGAAACACTGAACTCTAATAATTCTTTTTCTTGTCTATCAATTAGCTCGTTCGTTATTTCGTCAACCTCTTCTTTTGTTTTAGCATAGAACTGGCACATTTGACCCATAACTCTATGAGAGAAGCCTAATTCTTTAACAAATTCACTTATATTAACAGAGGGATGTGGTACAACTTTGATATCATACGAATATGGTATTTGTTTGATGATCTCTGTAGTATCTCCATATTTCATTACTTTACCGTCATGAGTAAGTAAGAGGAGTTTTTCACAAAGTCGATCAACAACACTAGGATCATGATCAATTAGAAGGATAGTTAACTCACGTCTCTTATCTAATTCATAAATGTACTGTATAACTGCTTCCTTCTTCTTTACGTCTAGGGTAGCAGTGATCTCATCGAGAACTAAAATTTTTGGATTCTTCATGAGTGCAATAAGGAATCGGGTCATAGCTTTCTGACCTTCAGAAAATCCTTCTATGGGTGAATCGAGCATTTTTGTAAGATCTACATCATCCATTAACTCTTGTTGAGTTCTCCATGAAACACCTTGTAAATCTGAAAAATAATCAAGAGTTTCTCGAAGAGTTAATTTCTTATGGAAAGACAAGTTTGGCGAGACATAAGATAACAATCTTCTTGCCTGAGCTGTTTGAGTGACAAGGTCATAAGAGCCAATTCGAATAGAGCCTTTATCTGGTAGATAGATTGAAGCTAACGTTCGAAGAAGAGTCGTTTTACCACAGCCATTGGGGCCAATGATCGCTAAATTTTCTCCATCGGGTAGGTGGAAGTCAATCCCTTTTAAGACGTGTTTTCCTTTCCCAAAGAATTTGTGAACGTCCTCTACAATAATCTCTCTGTCACCTTGTGTCATAATGTCATCTCACCTTAATAAAACTCTAATGTTCCACTGTAAGCCGCTTTTTTAGTTATTGTTCGCATAATAAAGATTGCACAAAACAGTAAAATTACTGCTATAAGTCCATTAACAAGAATAATGAGAAAGATCATTTCAGGAATTTCGTTTAAAATTAACATTCTTCTCAATGAGTAAAGCATACCTGTTGTTGGAATTAGCATTAGTATTTCTTCTAATGAAACCAATCCAAACGTCCGAAGTACTTCTAGGGGGAAAAAATACCCACTTAACATTGTCAATAAATAGGATAAGAGGAAAGTCAAAGGACCACTTTTCTTAAAGATGACATTTAGTGTTGAAGCAAGAATAGTGATTCCAAGCATAAAAATCCAAGATATACCAATAATCACAAGAGTAAATATAAGTATTTCAGGTGAAATGTAAAGGGGATGAAGAATTGTTGATTCACCAAGAGGAATTAATGATAGGAAAAATACTATAGGTAAAACAAAGATGATTAAAGTTACTGAAGTCTTTATTGTGCTTGAGGAAAACTGTCCTGCAATCAAATCGCTCAATGTGATGTCATTTGTAATGATGAATCCAAGAGCACCAAGAGCTGCTTCATTAGGAATGACTGAAACACCATCTTTGAAAGCCCTGGTGAATATTACCCAGTAAATCACCCCTACCACCAAAAACTCTTTTAAAAATCCCTCGTATAGAAAGTTATCAATATCACTCGAAGCTACCACCTGTCCGAGAAAAAGAAACGTTATTACATCCACTGCGAGCCATGCGAGGTCTGTGATGAAATTTAACTTATATTTCCAGTCAATACGCAGATTTCTGATCATATTAGCTTTCAAAACTGTTATTGTCCTACTTGCCATCTTAAATACCCAGCTAAGGATCTTTATAGTAAATAGATGATAGACAGAAAGAAACAACTTTCTTATTTAAGGCAGTCACTTAATAAAACTTCCTTTGGTTTTGAGAACAGTAAATCACAAATCACTTAATAACTAAAGATTCGACCTCCTACCACCTTAAAAGATTATGTTCCGTTCCAATCAAACCCAGAGATGGCGTATATATAGTTTAATGCCGTAGGAGAAAATTATCAGTGAGAACAGCGAAATTACTTAACCCCAACATAATAACTTTAATAGTGACACACTTTCTTTGGGGCTTCGTCAATTATGTTTATGCAATCCAAATACAACCTTATTTATTATCAATATATGGGACTACTCCAGAAGCAGTTCAAATTCTGGGTACAATACTTACAATCGGAAGTTTATCAGCAGTTATTCCCTTATTACTAGGTTTTTTAGCAGACCTACATGGAAGGAAAAGGTTGATTGTTATTGGGGAGTTAATCAGCCTTTTAGGATTAATAGGCCTTTCGTTTGGAAATTCTATGGTTTGGTTATCAATTATTAGTATTTTTATTTTTAACCTAGGAATTGGGTTCTACGATTCGCCATTACAAGGGTTGATTCATGAATCAGCTCTTGAAAAAAGAGGTTTAGCCTACTCAATTGTCTATAATTCTTCTTCGATTGCTGGTATTATTGCTTCCTTTATAATACAGAATGAGATGTTAAATGGAGAATTTATCATTTATTTTCAAATAAGTTGTGTTCTATTTGCATTTGCTATCTTAATTAATTTTATTGTTTTGCGTGATCGTGTCCAAAATAAAGATCATATCTCTTTTCCATTTGTTCAGATCTTTAAGAAGCCATTATCACGGTTAACCGCAATCGCTTTCTTCATTGATACGTTTTCGTGGGGGCTTCCTCTTTCTATTGCGAATGGGATATATATTATTCTGTTTGGAGTTGATGTGGTTTTTATTGCGGCCTTGTCATTAATACTAAATATCGTCCTCGTCCTCTTTCAATACCCTGCTGGTTCTGCCGTTGATCGCTTTGGTAGGCTTTTTGGTCTTATTATGGGAGAAGTTACAGGTATTATATGGATTATTCTAACCTTAATCTCTATCGCAATTAGTCAAGCAGAATTATTAATCCTTGCTTATGCAATGCTGGGAGTAAGTGTCGCCTTTTGGAGGCCTTCTGTTATTTTAAGTTTCATTGAAATCGATCCAACAGCGGTTTCTACAAATTTTGGTATTCTTTCATTTATACAGCGCTTAGGGGGAATCCCAACCGCAGTTGTTGCGGGATTCTTATTTCCTTTGATTGGATTTTCTCCTTTGCTCATTGTGACATTTATTGGTACATTGATTGCTATCACATTATTCTTTAAAATTAACAGATTAGAGAAAAGTCCAGTTACAAAAACCACAACGATTCAATAATTAAAAAGTGATTCAATGACATTCCCCCAAAAAACTTCAATACGTAATGCCTATATGCTCCTTTTCGCTTCCCAGATTGTGAATATAGGATTTGGATTATTGGCGATATTTATTACATTATTGGCTGATGAAATTCAACTCAGTCCATTTGAAATCGGAATAATTATCTCTATATTTATGGTTGCTCGAGCAATTTCATCAGCAATAGTCCCAGATATTTCTGACAAAATTGGAAGGAGAATAGTATTAATTATTTCATTAATTTTTTATGCAGCTAGTACTGCTTTACTAGGATTTGCTCGGTCGTTTTTTTGGCTGTTTATTTTAAGAATAATCGAAGGAGCTTCAGCAGGAGCAGTTTTTCCTACAGCTGAGGCATTACTTGTAGATTCTGTTCCAACGAAAGATCGAGGTGCGTGGATGGGTAAATATTTTACAACCTTTAACTTTGGATTCATTATAGGGCCCGCGTTAGGAGGTGTTTTGTTTACATTCGGAGAGACAGTTATGCAGCTTGATACACTAACGGCTTTCTCCATTCCTTTTCTATTCACAGGTTTCCTTGGTTTTCTCTCTTTAGTATCTGTGATCTTCTTTGTTGAGGATATCATTACTAAAGATACTCTTGATAAATTAATCACTGACGAAATTGTTGACATTCCTAGCTCAATTACTCCCCATCTAAACTCTTTTCTAATTATCGGAATACTAAGTGGCTTTTCAATTGGTTTAATCATTCCTATTTTTACTTTGCACATGACTGATACGTTCTTCTTGGATGAAGGAACAGTAGGCTTTATTTTTACAATAAGTGGGAGTTCAGCCCTTCTAGTGAATTATCCTGCTGGTAAGCTTAGTGATAAGATGAATGACAGAATGGTAATCGTAGTAGCTGGTATGATTGTTACAGGTCTCGCTTTCATTGGTGTTGGCCTCTCTACATCCATTTTTGTTGCAATAGTCTTTTTTATTTTCAGATCTTCAGCTTTTCAAGCATATTTACCTGCTTATAGAGCCTTTCAGGCAGATAAAATACCATCGATGTTGCGGGGTAAGATCATGGGTCGAATACAATCAGCTTTCAACGTGGGTGCAGTCTTTGGGCCTTTAATTGGAGCAGCCATTTATGAAATCTATGTTTCAGAGGTTTTACAGATTCTGGAATATAGTTTTTATGGCGGTGGAGTCCCTTTTCTTGTAGCAGGAATATTTGGTTTATTTCAAGTTGTAACTGCTGTTTATATATTACGGAATGAGAGAATGGCAAGAACTCAGCTACTCAATGCTTAGGATTTACGATGAAATCTTATTCATAATATAAAATCCTTTTAAGTACAACCATAAAATAAGCACACATCTCCCCAGAAAGACAGTTTTTCTCTTGGATTTGGTGTGTTCTAATGAAAAAGACGAGAAAATATCGAAGAAGCTGGAAAGAGCGATATGGTGCTTACATTCGTAGCTTTCTGGGGGAAAAACGTGGAGTATTCGGATTGTGTCTATTACTTTTCTTTGGCTTTATGGGGATTCTTATTCCTATTTTAGCTGAAGCTGACGTCATTCCACCTCCAATTGGTATTGATTCTTACGTAACATCAAATAATCTTCCACCTGACTGGGTTGAAGTCCTTCCTCAAAGTCTAATACCTGGTTCAGGGAATATCGTGCCTGATCCAAAGTTTGAGAAAACTGATAGCTGGACATTCAATGTTTCAGATCCATCAATCTTAGAGTTTAATTATGATACAGAAGAATTCATAGCTGGGAGTAGATCAATCCGATTTTCATTTACAGATAATAGCAGCAGTCTCAGTCATCAGGGGAATGCTAAAGGTAATTTAATATTTCATTGGCCATTTAATCCCCCAACTAATGCTTCTCTTACCTGGGAAATGAAAATTCACACTGAAAACATCAGTATCTCTTCTTTTACTCCATATGTAAAATTACATCCACCTGAATGGGCTGGAATTTATGGTGAAGCTTCTCGCTTCAATGTTTTTCCTCCTCCCCATTCTGAATGGATGTCATACTGGCGAGGTATACCATTTACTCCAATGATTTTAATTTTTCAGCCAAATAGTAGTATTAATCTTGAGATTGGTGTTAACTTTCGCCAAACAACCCCATCCTTGACTGGAAAAGTTGAAATCTGGTTTGATCAAATAGAACTTCATATAACACGTCCTACTTATGGAGTATTAGGTTCCAACCACCAAGGTCAAGATATTTTCGTTCAACTTTGTTATAGTATTCAAGCTTCCTTTTTTATAGCCTTTTTAGCAGGAATTTCTTCTCTCATATTGGGTGTGATTATTGGAATCATCGCTGGATATCGTGGTGGTTTATTTGACACCATAACAATGCGAATTATCGATTTGTTCTTAGTTTATCCCAATTTACTAATAATATTCCTACTTATGGCACTTTTACATACAATGCAAATCGAGGTATCCCTAATTTTCTTATCTTTGTTGATTGCTTTTTTCTCATGGCCCTCAACAGCTCGAATCATTCGGTCTAAAGTACTTACAGAACGTGAACAGCTATATATTGAATCTGCTAAGGCATCTGGAGCAAATGACTTGTATATAATGTTTAGAAACATATTACCAAATATTTTGGGATTAATATTTGTTCAATTTACCATAAATGCCGCTACTGCGATTAATATTGAAACTGGGTTGTCTTTCCTTGATTATCCTATTCAATATGGAAATGAATCTATTGAAAGAAGAGAAAAGAAGCTAGAATCTTGGTTTTCTTGGGGATTTATGTTAGCTGAAGCTTATTATGAGGGGGGGATTTCTGTTGGAGCATGGTGGGCTGTTATACCCCCTGGACTTTGTCTTGTATTGATAGGAGCTTCATTCATGTTTATTGGAAATGCTCTTGACCGAGTATTCAACCCACTGAAATTTCAAGATAGATCCTTCAAGCGTAATTTTCGAGGATGACCAATGATTAACATCGTAATCTGTTGCATGAATCTGCAAACCTTTTAAATTTTGGATTCCGTAAGCGTCTTTAGTGTAAAAAACTCTAAATAAGAGTCTTTTATTAAAAAAGTGCCAAAAATTTTCTGATACAATCCCATTAAATAAAACATCGTTGATCTGGTGTTTTTTAAGTGAAAATAAACATTAAATATCGTAGAAG
>JBHLPG010000012.1:0-37632 GCA_048939725.1 Promethearchaeota archaeon
AGGCCGGCGTTGACCAGGGCCTCTTTCCACTGCCTGCGCTCCCAGGCGCGCTTTTCCTGTTCCGCGGCCTGTTTCTCCAGCGCAAGGCTCTCCTGTTCGCCCTCGCACCCGCAAAAGTCGGGCCAGGTGATCTGTTTGCCTTTCCAGGTCTCAATCACTTTGGGCTCCATCAGGCGCTGGCACCAGGGACAGCGGCGGTCCAGTCGCTCCGCCAGTTGGCTTGCGCCTTCGTCGGTCAAGAGCTGCAGTAATTCCTTTCGCCCTCCCAGAGTATTTCCCTTTCCCCAGATTTTTTGATCTTGGGAAGATGGCTGATGTACCTGGTTGGGGACATGTTTTTATTCCCAACTATATTTGGTGGTATTTCGGTGGTAGCCTGGCTTTTGGGTCCATTTTCCGAAAAGTAGCAGGATTACAACCTGATTGATAAAAAATCGAAATTTATGGGGTCTAAATTTTAATGACCAAGAATATTCGCAAGAAAAAAAGTCCCGGAAGACGTACAATAATTCATAATGTTAAGAAAAAGAGGTACAAAGCTCACTGTAGAATTTGTGGAACATTGTTACATACAAACACTTTGAAAACCTCTAAAAGTAAAAAACATGTAGCCCGGCCCTATGGCGGTGAAATCTGTCACGCATGTCTAAAAACCTCTATTCAGGCAACTGGACTTCAATAGTTAGTCCTCAATTTCAAGTAAAGTTATTTTAAAGAAGGTAAAAGTAATGAACCCTCCACGTGCGAAAAGAAACAAGAAAATTTCGTGTAAGAAATGTGGTCATATAATAAATCCTGTTGAAACTCCTCCAGAAAAGACATGGCAGCTTATAAGCCCCATGCCTGATAAGGAGGGCCGAGTTACACTAACTATAATGGGTTCATTTCATTGTCCAATGTGTAATGCTTCTGTACGAGCTTCCCTGAAAAAAATTCGGGGAGATGAAATTGGATCAGGAAAGTCCAAGAAAGAACTACTGATACAAGCAGTCAACCTTGTCCAAGAACCTACTCCTATTGACCAAATTGAAATTGCAGGTATCTCTACCGCTGCAGTAGGTAAAGCCATCAGTACGCTAATTAATCAAGGAAAACTTAATGGTAAAGTTGAAGCTGGAATTTTTTATCCTCACTAGATTCAATATCTCGTCAGATCCTTGTTTTTTATAATCTCTCTGATGACTGTGGTTCCATAGGATCCTTTAGGTAAACAAAATACCACTTCTATATCTTTATCTCCTAATTGAGAGCATTTAAAATGTGTAGGGAATGAAATGGCTTCTCTCAAAGTTCCTTTTGAACGTAATATTGCTTGTTCATGATAGAAACTTTGGCAGTCTAGTTCATCATCTTCTAAGTAAGAGAGTATTTTTTCCCAGACTTCGTCCGTTGTTTGTTTAGATTCAGATTTATATCCTGGTAAGGGAATTTTCAAACTGGAACGGGAGAAACCAGCTTCATTCAAAAAACTTAGAACTTTATTGAAAAGATAAGATTGATAAGCCGAGATTGCTAACCTTAAAAATTGTTTAGGTAGACTAAACACAATGTTCTTAGAGTTACGTCTTGCCTCTAATCCTGTTAATAATAGCCTTTCTATCCTATACGATTTGGGAAACTTTTTCATCAGAATCCCATAGGAATTCGTATCATGATATTCCTTTCGCAGCTGAACAATATTCTCATTTTCTAATGGACTTATTGCACCTAAATATTGATCGATTACTTCGGAATACCTGTTTTGGAGGAGAAGCTTCCCCACAACATGGAGAATAGGCCGGGTTGACCCAAATCGTTGAGGCCCATAGAAATTTAACACACCTTTTACTTCAAAATTTTGATTCAGGAATTCTAGATCACTTTCATTCCAATTTTTACGAATTCCACGAATCTTGATCTTGAAGTAATTCCCAAGGAGATCACCTGTCTTAACAGCAAATTTCTGCCGTATAGGATGAAATAATCTAATGTTAGGAAAGTTTACACTTTTTATGCAATCAATATCAATGTTCCAAATTGAAATTCTTTGATAGGTCTCAGCAGCGGCATCCTTCAAACCAGCAAATCCAAAATCTTTTTCAGCAATCCTCAAAAGACTACTTAGCCTTTTTATTGCGCTAAAAGTATCAAAACCGCTCTTCCACATAACACAATGTACGAACAACCCTCCTAAATCCTCACCAATCTCTGAACCGTCAAATATTGGTTTTCCACTTGGTGGAATTTCACGAACAATAAAATCTTTGTTCTGTTGCTTGATCGTTCCCCCTGTTCCATCGAATTCTGTTGTAGTATTATAACCATGAATTCCAATAATAGATTCAACAGAATAATCTTTTAACATAACTAATCAAAAAAATTATCGAAGCTTCCTTTATTTATGGCTTCAATTACTACTTTTGGATCCTCATTATCTACCGTTAACCCCAGGGATACACACGTTCCCACAACTTCTTTCACCGCTGAACGTAGACTTACTGCTAACATTGATTCATGTTTCATTTGGGCAACTTTAACACATTGATCAAAAGCAAGATTTCCCACTTTTTCAGTATTTGGGGTGCCACTCCCTTTTTCTACGCCTGCTTCCCTTAATAGAAGAGAAGATGTTGGAGGAACCCCAACCTCTATTGAAAAATCTCGGGAATCACCCACCTCAACTTTAACTGGTACTCTCATCCCTTTGAATTGTTTAGTTTTTTTGTTTATTTCATCAATTACAGCTTTAATATTAACACCTAAAGGGCCTAAAGCGGGCCCCAGAGGCGGACCAGGAGTTGCTTGTCCTGCGTCTACTAAAGCTTCAATAGTTTTAGCCATTTTGTTCACACAATTAATTTTTGTTTGAAATAACTATTTTAAAATAAGATTTATCCTGAAACTGTCTAATTGGTGGAGATTTTATTTGTGAATTAAGAATTTTGATTCATTTATTAAGGAGCTATTTATCATTATACTTCCGTAAAAATTCTAAGAAAGCTCCTTGATAGAATGAAAGCTCGCCATTTGCTTTCTTTGCGACCTCAAATATATCATTAATCAAATCCTCTGTACTAACATCCACATAACGCTTAAAACCAAGAGCTGAATCTCCATACTCTAAATATTGATATAATTCTTTCATATAAGTGTTTTTTCTTATAATTCTTCTTCCAAATTTACCTATTCGATGAATTGCCGAAATAATCTCTCCAAACCGTGCGAAAACAGGATCTAATTTACCCCAATAAGAAATAATAATTACGTTATTCTTTTTTGCGATATCAGTAAGCCCACCAAGAGTTTTTCCAAAGGGTATGAATTCAAATTGCAGGTTTAAAGGTTGACGAATTGAATCATAATTTCCGATCGTTTTTAGATAGTCCAAAAAATAATGCTCAGCGTTAATCTCTCCAGATTTTCTTCCAATCTTTCTTGCTAGTTTATTCTGAACAGTCTCACTTGCAATATTCCTATTATCTTCCTTATATTTTGCTATAATGTCAGGTACACTTGCAAGATTGTGATTAGTAGTAGTATGTGCCCATCTGGATTCTACATTTACTTTAGGTTTAAGATGAATTCTTGATAAATCAGTAGAATAATTTGAAAAGCCAGAAATACGTTCTCTAATAGTGGGGTCTTTAAGTAAAGCTTTTGCAAGTCCACTAAATCCATTTTCCAATGTTTCATCCCAAAACTTGTGAGATCTACGGGTTAAAAAATTCCCACGTCCTAAGATTCGTTCTGCGTGAGATATATCGTACATAATATCTGATTTGATTATGGAAGCTATTCTTCCTCTTTGAATAGATTGAGCAAAAGAATAGAGAGGTTTCTTTTTGTACAGTTGATCGATCCATCTATCCCAAGAAGTATATGTTATATTGGTTTTTAGTTCATTTATGATATTTTTAAGAGCGTAAGATTCATCAATGAAAACAATGCAAAAATTAGGGCTTAGTTCTCCAGAATGAATTAGTTCTGTATCAATCACACCATCAGTATAATAGTTTATCAGTCCGTGTTTGTCATAAAAATTCCTTAAGAATATTTTACCAGGATATCGGGATCTAAAAGAAGTTGGTTCAACCAATTCAGAATATCTTATCTCAAGATGTTCATTAATGAGGTTTTTATCATATTTCAATCGATATACTTTGTCAATCCATCTTTTTTGCCCTTTCCAATTATTAGGATAGGAATATCTTTTTTCTAGTTCCTTGATAATCTTCATTTTTAGGGGATTTTTTCTTCCACCAATATTCACTTCCTCGAAAATGCCAGATTTAATCAAAGAGTATTTTGTTTTCCAAGGCCCTTTTTTTATCCCTCTTACATTCCAAGCTGGCTTACCATTGAGATGGCAATTCTGAACCAAATATAATTCTTTTGATCCAGATCTATCACCATCTATCCATACTTTGATGAAAGCAGGCTTACCTTCCAACTTTTCAGTAAAGATAAACCATTCTTTATACCTAAACGGATAAACAGGGCGATGACCAGTAAACCAAGGGTTGGTAATGATATTCAAATCATTGTAATCCCTGATATGCATTTTTCCATCCTTTTTTTGGATGACATACAAATTTACATTGTGCTTAATTTTAATTGAGTTATAATTGTTTATCATACTGATTGTCAGTTCTATCCCAGAATCGACCACATTATTCCAAGATTCCATGAATCTATGAATATCTTTGATACATCCAGTTTCTAACGCCTTGTTTCCGCTCTCTACTGTTTTTTTGAGTAATATTTCTTCTTCATACAATAATTCATCTCTTATCTTGGATTTCAAAATCTGTGTTTTTATTGATTGGCTTTTGTAAGGATCAGTAGCTTTTTTTCCCATCTCAGGCAGTTCATTGAGTTCTTCTATTTGATCCTGAAGGGGAACTTGCGTTAAGGATGCGAAATTGAAGGTTTTGTCAATGAAGCCTTTATCAATACATTCCCGTTCCTCTTGTATCAAGCTTTCAGTCTTTAGCGAACCCTGATAATATGTAATCTGTTTATCATTCCTTTTTTGAAGATTCGGCTCAGACTGATTACTAAAACTCTTATGCAAAACTTCAATAGAGTTTAGATGATCTGTCTCCTTTTCGATTGTTATACCAAGTGAAGATTCTCCCTCTTCAGTGGTGTGAGTTTGAGATGCTTGGTCTGGTTGTTCAATAGTAAAATTGGGTTCTTGTTTAGGTGATCCCTTTTCCAAATGTTTTTCTATTACAGAGTCATGTGATGTTTGTGGTTCTTCCAAGAAGGATTGTTGAGCCTCTTGTTCATTGATTGCCTGTTCCTCTGCATTTTTATCCTGATAGGAAGTAAGTTCCCAAGTATCGACTGATTGATCAAGAGAATGTTGCTGATCGGATCTTTCTTCTATCATAGATTCATCTGAAGCTAGTTCTTCTTCAATAGAGGGGGATTGTTGAGACTCATGATCATCGATGACCTCTTCTTCTATATTTTCATCCTGATAGGAGATCTCTTGATTCAAACTCTCAATAATGTCGTCCAAGGCTCGCTGGATCTGCTTGTTTTGAATGCGGGCGATAGCTAAATCAAGCTCTTGTTGGGTTCGTTCGTTTTCTATTTGTTTTTGAACCTGTTCATGTTCTTCGGTGTGTTCTTGCTCAAAAGTCATTGTCTTCTCCTTTCATCGTTATATTGGAAAACCTAATAATTAGTAAAGGATCTTCAGACCATTCTACTAACTATTCTTTAGAATCATATTTAAAATCAAAAATTTTCAACAAACAAAGGGAGGGGCTGATTAGGAAGCAAGTATAAATTTAGGCAAAAAATTTCGACTTAAGAGCTGGTCCAAGTGGTGGGCCAGGAGTTGCTTGTCCCGCGTCTACTAATGCTTCAATAGTTTTAGCCATTTCAATCACTCTGTTGATTAATAATAGGAACAATCATCAAGTAGCAATTTAAACCTTATTTACTCAATAAGTGGCGGAGATTTAGCAAGTAAATTAATGTTTTTGATTCAAAATTATTTTCTCAAAATGATAAGGAAGTTAAAAAGTACAATTCAGGCTTATAGATCTTGAAACAATTTTTTATTTCTCTCAAAAGACACAAAAAACTTTACTAAAAAACCTTGTACTGGATTATCAGCTTTAAAGAAGCCTAAATTGTACTCTAAAAGGGAATAGTTCATGTCATATACACCAAATCAACTGGAAGAAGCAATATCTCGGGCTAAAATAAAAAGCAATGAGAGAAGACAAAGAAAATTTACTGAAACAGTCGAAATGTCTATCGGCCTTCGTGATATTGATTTGAAGAATCCTGCAAACAGAATTAATCTAGAAACCTTAGTTCCAAATGATTTGGGAGGCAAATCTAGTGTTGCCATCTTTGCAGAAGGAGACCTTGCCATCAAATCTAAGGAGTCAGGTCTAACAACTTTTAATCGCGAAGAAATAGAAAATCTAGCTAAAGAACAAAAGAATGCAAAAAAAGTAGCAAATGAATTCTCATTTTTTCTTGCAGAACCCCAACTTATGCCCATTGTAGCGAAATTTCTTGGCAAAATATTAGGACCTCGGGGTAAAATGCCAAAACCAATACCTGCCAGAGTCGAAATTGACAAGTTCGTTGAGAGATATAACCGGACAGTGAAATTAAGATTGAAATCAACCCCTGTGATCAATACAAAGATTGGAAAGGTTGATCAGGATAACAAAGTTTTAGCGGAAAACGCAAATACTATATTACAGACATTAACAACCACTCTTCCAAAAGGTACCGTCCAAATTAATTCTGTTAACTTCAAAACCACAATGGGACCATCCATTAAACTAGATAAAAGATGAGGAGACTAATAGATGGCACGAAATAAGCCCTACGCGAAAAAATTACGCCTTGCGAAGAAAGGAGCTTCAAATTCCACGGTTCCAACATGGGTTATCATGAAAACATCACGAAAAGTGACTACTCATCCGAAGAAACGACGTTGGCGATCATCAAAAATTAAACCATAATTGAGGGAAAATCAGTGAGCGACACTCCATCAGATTCTATCATAGAAGAGAGGATTTATACGATTCCGTTTGGCAAGATGGTCTATGGCAGACGAATCCCACGTCCTAAAAGAACTCCAAGAGCAGTACGGTATCTCAGGGCTTTTATCAAACGACATCTTCGCTGTGAAGATGTTATTATTGACCCTGAAGTGAATGAGTTTATGTGGGCTAGAGGAATTCAAAATCCACCGAGGAGAATACGAATTCGTGCCGTTAAAACGGAAGATGATATTGTAACGGTATACCTTGGATAATAACCAGCTTTTATTTTTTATACTTCTGGGAGTTTTGCTTATGGAATTTGAGTTTGTTGACTTTCTTGGGAGTATTCATATTGGAGTCAAAATGCTTTGTACAGAAAATCTGGCCTTTATACCCTTCAATACACCATTGTATTTACAAAATCTTTTACAATACACTTTGAAAGTTAAAATAATTAAAATTTCAGACAACATCATTGGTTCCTTAGCTGTTGGAAATTCTTTTGGAAGTGTTGTTTCAAGTGTATTAAGTTCAGAGATTTTGAACGAGTTGAAGTCAGCAGATCTCCCAGTTTTCCAATCCTCTGAATTCTTTGCATTTGGTAACGTTGTTCTAGCAAATGATTATGGTGGAGTAATCTCCCCTGTGGTCCCCCTTACAATACAAAAGGCTATATCTGATACACTAAAGATTCCCTTAGAAGCAAGAACAATTGCTAATTCAGACTTAGTTGGAAGTCTAGCATTTGTCACAAATTGTGGGGGGTTAATTACGCCACTCGCAAGCGAAGAAGAAATTCTTGAAATTAAAGAAATACTCCATCTGCAACAGGTCGGAGTTGGGAGTGTTAACAGAGGTTCTGAATTTGTTGCCTCTGGAATAGTTGGAAATACGAAGGGGTTACTTATTGGGCGAGAAACAACAGGAATTGAAACGATGGAAATAACACGCTGCTTCTCTTAATGCCTCAAATAGATAGCCTGAACCACTTGCGAATTTAATTTAAAGAAAGTAAAAAAAAGAAATAAATTGAAAACAAAGTCCATGTAAAGAGAGAGATAACATGAAAGAAGAAGTATCTGTGAAAATCTTTAAAATTTCGGGATTTTTCAAGCAAAGACGACAAACAACATCTTTTTCTAAAGAATTATGTGCCTTAACAGAAGAACAAGCCAAGGACAAACTTTTTTCGGAGTTGGGGAGTCAAAATCGCCTAAAAAGAGGACAGATTAGAATCATATCGATTCATGAGATTTCCCCTGACGATATTACAGATCCCTTTGTCCAAAAAATCGTTACTACAGATTTTAAGATTCCATACGAGGATTGATGGATGTCAAATTCAGCTATACCTAATGAAGTAATCTCACGTGTAAAGGATCTTCAAGAAAATATTGACCAATTTCAAGCAAATATTGCAGCAATAGAACAACAAGTGAATCTTATTTACAGAGCTATGAGTTCACTAAATGATGCAATAAAAACTCAAAATGAGCTTAAGACTAAAAAACCAGGAGATGAAATCTTGATCCCTATTGGTGGTTCTAACCTCATTCTATGCACCATTAAAGAACCACAAAAGACGTATATATCATTGGGGTCAGGAATAACGTTACATACAGATTTAACAGATTCAGAAGAACGAAACAAATCCCAAATTGGAAATTTAGAACAGAGTATGAAACAACTTCAAGAACAACACTCTCAATTATCCCAAAAATTAGCCTCAAATAGACAAGAACTGCTTAAAATCGCTCAACAATATCAATTCCTCTAGTGAGGAATTCCATAAATCATGTTTTTCACGAGATTATGAAAATCAGTATGTAACAAGATCGCCCCTACTTTTGGAGGTTTTTTTAGTTTGTCATCCTTAAAAAAAGGAGTGGAAAAGTTTCTCACAAAAGTATCAACGTACGAAATCAATGAAAAAAATATCCGAAAAGCGATCAGAGAATTCGAATTACTGTTAATAGCAAATGATGTCTCTTTAAAAGTGGCTAAACAAATATCAAAAAAACTTACTGTCAAGATGCTTGGGAAACGTGCAAAAAGATTCAGTGATCTCTCAAAGATGATTCCTGTCTTTGCAAAAAGTATTATTCTTGATATTATTACCCCAAAGGATCCTTTTAATCTCTTTGAGGTCATGGAAAAACGCAAAATACAGGCTTCTGGAGGTTCAAAAGAACCTCTTAAACTATTATTCTTGGGAATAAATGGGACTGGTAAGACAACTTCTATAGCCAAATTAGCTTACTTATTAAAGAAAGAAGGATTCCATGTAGTACTCGCTGCAAGTGATACATTTCGTTCAGGTGCACAAGAACAGCTAGAAATCCATGCTAATAGACTTGGCGTTAAATTAATCAAAGGAAAGTATGGGAGTGATTCTGCAGCAGTAGCTTACGATGCTATTGCGCATGCAAAAGCCAAATATGCAGATGTGGTTTTGATTGATACCTCTGGTAGAATGGCTATCAATCGAGATCTGATGGAAGAAATGAAGAAGATCCATCGCGTAACAAATCCAGATTATACAATATTAGTTGTTGATGCTTTAGCTGGAAATGACGCAACAGAACAAGCAAAAGATTTTAATGAAGAAATCCCTCTAAGTGGAATTATTCTTGCAAAAATGGATGCTGATGCTCGTGGGGGAGCTCTGTTATCTGTCACTTATGCTACTGATGGAGTTCCTGTTCTATTTATAGGAAATGGCCAAGAATACAAAGATTTAGATTTATTTCAGCCTGAAAAGTATGTTGATGAGTTAGTAAAAGCCAAGGGATAATTTCTAACTGTCTTAAAATTACAAAGAAAGGTCACAACTCTAGTTCCGAGTTTTCACTTAAGGCGTGCTTTTTTAAAAATTCAGCTTGTTTTGCAGCTTTTACTAACAATAAATCGATTGTTTTTTCTGTGACGTAATCACTTGCCAAAGATAATGCTATAGCTTGAGAAACTGCAGTTTTCAAAAGAACTGGAATTGACAATTCAGAATAATACACGACTTTAGGATTTAACGCCAATATTAAAGCATTTAAATTCGCTTGTTGTAAGTCTGAAACAATTTGATCCTCATCTACGTCAAGAATACTCCCATCAACTAATTCCCCAGCTTCTAATACTGTATTAAGTTTTAAACCTACCTTGAAGGGCTGAATTCCTAAACGAGCAAGTACTGTTGCATGAGCTTCTGTTACAGGATCGTTTTTTGAAAGAACCTTAGCTGTTTTGGAAATCCTAATTTTTCCCTTCTCAATTCTTGTTTGTAATCCTATAGATCCTAATTCCCCTATAATAGGCCCTGGATCTAGATTCGTTAGCCCCTCTGACACAAATACATCAACAGGTGATATTTGACCAGTTTTTGCTGGAGCTGGAACCTGATTTTGATTTAGGAATTTTTGGAGTTTAAAAGGATTAGTATCTGTAAAAATTATGGCACAAGAACCCTTGATATGAGGTATAAGCTTAGCAATTTCCTTTTTACTTGCTTTTTCCAAAGCTAAAGTCTTGATAGTGTTTTTGGCCACTTTAATTGCCGCTTCAACTTCCCCAGATCGCATTGATGAACGAATTCCTTGAAGTGCATTTGAACTTATTCCACTTAGATCTACCAGACCAATAACTGATTTTTGTTCTGCTAAGTTTACTATCTCATCAATCTGTGCTTTTTTTCTTTGTTGTCTTGTTTTTGAGCGGATTGCGGAGATAGCCATGCTGATCACATTTGAAATTTCTTTTTCTCTGTTACTTCTTTTGATTTAAAGACTCCTGTGCGATATACACAACAAGATGGCTTTTTTTTTCAATATTAATAAGTTATGTCAATTGCTGCATCTAGATATCATAGCTTTTTGTTATTAACCGAATTGACCATATAATTTCAGAATCTTTGTATTCTATCTCCAAGGAAAAATTAGGTATTATAATACAGAATCTTCATCATGTTCTTCCTCGCTAGGTTGAATGAGTTTAACTGAATCAGCATGAAGAACAATTGGGATGGTAACACTGCTAGTAAGTAAATCAACAGTAATTTCTTCTCGGGCGTGGTATATTGAAGAAATTTTTGCCCTACTACCTTTGAAAGGACCATCAATGATCTCAACAATGTCATTCGTCTTTAATCCTTCAATTACAGGCGTTGGTATAAGGTGTCCTTCTAATTCTGAAACTGGAACCCGGCCTAGTTGTTTACCAATGTATTGAGCACTATCAACAGCTCGGGTTATATCTTGGACATCTCCTTCTATAAAGATGTAGCCTTGGATCTCTGTAACCAACACTGTTTTAATATCAAGTTGGTTTATTTCGGCTCGGTTTGCAATTGCTTCAGCAGCATTGAATTCTTGCCCTTTCTTTACTTTATAACAATATATCCCAACTTTCTCAAGCAATCTGATCACATTCTAGAAAACAATGTATTTAATGGGTTGATAATTACAATTCTTGCTGTAATAAGGCAGCAAGTACAAATCGAATCACATAGGCTATCAGGCCCAGGATTGCCATCCCTGCAACTGTTATCTTAATCACCAAAAAGACTTCTGATCTATCAGGTCTTTTAGCAAGTTTCAAGATTCGTATTGCTCTTTTATAGAAACTCGCGGTTCCTATTCTACTATTATCTAATGACATTTTTTCCACTTTATTCAGTGAGTTGAATCAGTTAAGATGAGTTGGGGTTTAATTGTCAGAGACATTAGCTCTTGAAGCAGTAATTTAAATGCATAAGAAATTGCTACTTTATAAATGCCTGTATCAACGTTTCCACATACATTGCAATATGTTTGGTCTTTTTTACGATCCCATGTAGCAATCAATCCACACTTCTCACAAATGAAGATTTCTGTTTTGTCAGATTCTTCTAACAGCCTCTCTTTCAGTAAAAGTGCTGCACCGTGACCAATTAAACAGTCACGTTCCATTTCACCAAACCGCAAGCCTCCTTCTCGGGCTCGACCCTCAGTTGGTTGCCGAGTCAAAATCTGGATAGGTCCTCTTGCTCGTGCATGAATCTTATCTGCAACAAGATGATGCAATTTTTGATAATATGTTGGGCCAATAAAAATTCGTGCGGGTAATTTCTGACCAGTCATTCCATCATACATTACTGATTCGGCATAAGGATGAAAACCTAAGCCCCGGAGTTTACTAGCTATATCTTCAGGATCAGGTGCTTCAAATAATGTAGCATCGATTTGTTTTCCTTCATAACAGGCAACTATCGCACTCATGCACTCAATAATTTGTCCTAATGTCATTCGACTGGGAATAGCATGTGGATTAATAATCAGATCTGGAACTATACCATCCTCAGTAAATGGCATATCCCTTTGAGGCACTATATGTCCAATAATCCCTTTTTGCCCATGACGAGACGCAAATTTATCTCCTAATTCAGGGGTTCGTTGATCTCTTACTTTAATTTTTACTAAAGTACTTCCTTCAGATGTCTCTGTTAAAATAACACCATCAACGATACCTTTTTCTCCATGACGGATCGCGAGACTTGTTTCTCGGCGTTGGGGTGTTGAAGATTCTAAAGATTCTAATTCAATATATTCCTCCAAAAATCTCGGCCGCGAAGTACGACCAACTAGAATATCCCCGCCACCCACCTCAATTTCTGGTTCGATTATCCCATCAACTTCACTTAAATGGCGATAAACTTCTTTTGCTCGGTATCCTCGGACTCCTTTTTGAGGGATCTCAAATCTATCCTCTTGTCCACCAAGATATTTTTTCTCTTCACCAACATATGATCTAAAGAAGTGACTTCGGGCTAGACCCCGTTCAATACTAGCGCGATTCAAAATTATTGCATCTTCAATATTATAGCCTTGAAAGCTTAATATTGCTACAACAAAATTTTGGCCTGCAGGTCGATCATTAAATCCAATTATATCCATAGATTTGCTACCAACTAGTGGGATTTGAGGCGCTTGTAAGATATGTGAGCGCCTGTCTGTACGAAAATAGAAATTTGAGGCATATAGTCCTAAAGCTTGTTTGGTCATTCCAGCCTCATATGTATTACGAGGTGATTGGTTGTGTTCTGCATAAGGAATAATCGATGCACAGATTCCAAGTATCGCTGAGGGAGAAATTTCTACATGTGTATGTTCAGGTTGAATTTCTTCTAATGTCATTGCAATATACGCATTTTCTTCCTCTTCTGCGTCAAGAAATTCAATGACACCTTCTTTAAGTAAGTCAGAAAATTTGATATCTCCTTTACTTAATTTCTCGATATGATTCAAATTTAATCGGGGTACAACAGAACCTTCCTGATCATGGTCTAAAATGATAAGAGGTCTTCGAACACGTCCCCCATCTGTATTTATTGAAATTACCCTATTTTCATCGAAATAAGCTAGATTAATTTCATGAAAAAGTTTAGAGGATCTTCTAGCTTCACGTATTAAATTAAATGTTTCCTCTGGATGTCGTGTTGTTGAAATTAAATTCCCGTTCAGAAGGATATGTACTCCTTGATGATCTATTGCCTCTGTAACTGGCTGAACAGTACAATTTTGAAAAATAAAGTCAAGGACCGGTTGTTCAGACGTTCCAATGGATATATACGCTTGCATAGCGAGGTTTTTGACTAATCCACAGTTTGGACCCTCAGGAGTCTCGTTAGGACAGATTTTTCCCCAATGTGTTGCATGAAGGTCTCGTGCTTCAAAATGTGCTTGACTTCGAATTAATGGACTAATAACACGGCGAAGATGGCTATATGTTGACATATAGTTCGTACGATCCAATAATTGTGAGACCCCAGCTTTTCCTCCAACCCAGTTTCCTGTAGCAAGAGCATGCCGAATACGTTCAGTAATAACATCAGCCCTCATTGCAACTCTTAAATTGGGTAACTTTCCTCGTCTAGCTCCCTTTTCTAATTGATACTTGATGTCTCGATATAATGAATGAAATGCTACTCTAAATAGACTAGTAAGCATTTCTCCAGCCAACTTAAGTCTTTTATTGGCGTAATGATCTTTATCATCCTGTTCAATACGTCCAAGATTAAGTTCAATTACTTTTAATGCCATTTGTGCGAGATAAAGTGCTTTCTGATGACGAAAACTTTCATCTTTTCCCACATGAGGTAACAGATAGTTATCTAACACCTGTTTTGCACGTAATATTCGATATTGTCTGGTTTGACCAACAGCAACCCTTTTTCCAATAAAATCTAAAGCTTCTTCTTGATCTACTATCTCCGCGGCTTCACGAAGAGTTGGGAGTAACTCTTGGATCAGCTCTGGATCATTAGTAACCAAGTTTGCAATATCACGATCCACAGTTACGCCTAATGCTTTAATAAGGACTGTAAGTGGTAATGGTCTTGGAACACTGAAAAAATTGACTAGTAATCTACCATCCTTTCGGCGTTGAACGGAGACAAGTGAGCGAAAACCCGCAACCGTGCTGAATACTTTTGCTACTGCAGTTGTAGAAGAACCTTTTCGTCCTTTGTCAACTAGAACCCTATTAGAAACTAAATATTCTTGAGTTACAATTACTCTTTCGGAGCCATTAATAATAAAATACCCTCCCGGATCCTCTGGATCCTCTCCTAATCGTGTTAATTCATCACGACTTAGATTGTATAATAAACAAGATTTTGATTTAAGCATAATAGGTAAACGGCCAATGTAGGCTGTTACAATCTCTTCCTCCCTCTCAATGCCTGCATCTACATACACAGGCCTCATTTTTAGATTTAATGGAGCAGAATAAATTAAATTCCTAATTCGAGCTTCCATAGGATATATAGTCCGTTCTGAGCCGTCTGCTTCTCTTACTGAGGGTTCTCCGACATCGATACCCTCCAATTTAACATAAAAACCTTCAATGTCAGGTTCAATTTTTGGACGTTCCTGAACAATTTCATTGAGTTTTTTCTCTACAAACTCGTTAAAGGAATATAGATGCTGTCTTACAAGTCCAAATTCATTATACATAGATTTAAGGACTTTCCATTTATCGTCATTTGTTATTTGTTCCATGATGAAAACCCCTTTTTCAGTCTCCTTTTGAAAAAGCTAATTTATATGTAAGATTGGATTAATTACCTTTGGATCCATCTAAGTGTAATTTGATGCCCTCTTGAGGCGAAATCCAGTGAAAGAACTGTATAAGAGCTATTAGTCATATCTGTTTTTTTTTCCCTTAGCATACATTAGGTGAGCTCATCGAGAAAGGCAGTTAAAAGGAATTAAGCAAGAATTTAAATCTAATATTACTTCATGCTTCGAATTACTGTCGATCGAATAAAGTCCTATGATACACCAAAATTTCTGTTTTTTATCTCCTCCTAACTAAAGCTTCTTCCATTTTAAAAATTAAATTTCTCCAAGTAACTTCGACTTAAATCTCGAAAGGATGTTTTTTTAAGATGTATTTAGCTGCTTTTAAACTTGTGTTAAGTCTAACTTCAGGATTTATGAACTTTGGGTCTTGTATCTTAAACATTGTATCAATTAATATCCCAAGGGCAATGTGAAAATCAAATGTTGTGCCTTCAGGATAATACTCCTCTAATGTGATCCCATTTTGAGAGATCGTAAAATCATAACCCTTACAAATAAGCTCGAAATCAGACAGTGTTTGATTAAAGGATTGAGTCAGATAATAATCATTATATGCAAATTTTGAAAAGAAAGTACCTATGTCCTCTGCACGATCAATATTTCCTCCTCTATCTAGATATGCAGGATCAATTAGGTATATTTCTGTTCTGTCAATTTTCAAATCTCCAGTATGGCTTGTTAATGATTGTAATTCTTTAAACATGATATTCCCAGGATGGTAGTCACCAAAACAATTTGCACCACTATCACTTAATCCAATGCGACGAAATTCTTCTTTAAAGAGTGAAAAAAGCTCGTTTTTATCTCCAGGAGAAATATTCAATCCTTTAACCACTTCAGAGATCAAGTGTAAATACCTATCAACGATAACTTTGTGTTTAAAGATTCCATGGACATAAGGAAGTGCCATACCTGCTAAAAAAAACTTTTGTGGTTGATCAAGCTCACTATCAAAGAATTCTCGTGGTTCTCTAAGCCCTTCATATATTAACAAGGAATTAGCGTGAGAAAAGTACAAAAGCTGAGGAGTTTGAACCTTTACGTTATTTTTCAATACTTCTCCAAGCCACATGGCTCCATTTCCTTCCTCTGATGCGGTGTTAGGATCAGATAGAAACTTAAACGCAAGATCAACGTCATATCTTTGATTCTGTAACGAATCTACCACTTCTACAGTCATTAATTGGAGCTCTTTTCGCCTCCCTAATCTCTTCCCTAATGATAGATTCTCAATTTTCTCTACAGGAAAAAGGGCCCCAGTCTGATTTCTTATCAACTCTTCAATCTGGTTTAAAAAAAATTTGGATAGAACACGGATTAGTTCTAATTTCAGCTGTTCTTCCGCTAAAATATCAGGAGTCATATAGTTTTTCTCACAAAGAATTGTATGTCAATTCACAGAAAGAGAAGATCTCAGACAGGAAATATACTCATAACGTACCTAAATCAAAGTTTAAAAAGGGTTCCTTAAACCAACTGAAATGGGTGATAAATGGTGATATCCAGCTGGGATCACTTTGTTGTTTCCTCTAGTCTCTTCAGCTAGTGGAAAATCACATTTTCTCCAATTACCTTTCTGTTTCTACTTTTCTATAGTGATATTTTGTGTTTTTTGTAATAGCCACTTTTATAATTCCAATATAGCCATTATTCATACTTTTTTTACACAAAAAAACCGTTTACATTCGAAACATATATCATTACCAAGGTTGAGGTTACATGAATGAAATTTATACCAAAATTAACGCAAAAACGATGGAAATCAATCTCTGAGCGTGAAATTATTGAATTATGGGAAAAGAAAAAAACGTTTCAATTCACTGAGATTCCAAACAAACCCACCTATATTATCGATACTCCACCTCCTTATGTTTCTGGACGTGCTCACATTGGATTTGCTATACATTATGCTCAGATAGATATGATAGCGCGCTATTACCGGATGTTGGGTTACAATGTTATTTTTCCCGCATGTGTAGATCGGAACGGTCTTCCAGTAGAAGTGAAAGTGGAACAGGAACTAGGTATATCCATGCATGAAACTGATCGTGAAGAATTCCTTCAAATATGTAAAAAAGAACTGGACAAAGCCGAAGAAAATACGATTCAGGTAATGAAATGGATGGGATTATCGTGTAATACGTTTTATGGCTCTCCTGAAATATTTTACAGGACAGATTCCCCTCAATATCGTTTTAACACTCAACGTACCTTTTGTAAGTCTTGGCATGAGGGGAAAATATCGAGGGCATCACGACCAAACAATTGGTGCATTGATTGTGGAACTACAATTGCTGATGCAGAGATAGAATATCGTAACGACGAGTCTAGTCTTTATCATATTCAATTCAATATTGAAGACTCTGAGGAGACCATTGTCATTGCAACAACACGGCCAGAACTTATCCCAACGTGTGAACTAATAATCTTTCATCCCTCTGACGAAAGATATACCCAATTAGAAGGAAAAAAAGCGATTACTCCAATCTTTGAGAAAAAAGTTCCAATCAAGGCTCATCGGGAAGCAAATCCAAAATATGGATCAGGAATCATGATGATCTGTGCTTATGGTGATAAAGCAGATGTCAAGATACTTCGAGAATTTGGTGTGACTTTCCCAAATACTATGATTGAAGCTGATGGAACCATAAATGAAATTGGAGGAATATACCAAGGAAAAACAGTGAAAGAGGCAAAAAATGCAATACTGATTGACCTGAAGGAGAAAAAACTCCTGGTTGATTCAGGACCCACATTACGTCGGATCCCAATTTGTTGGAGATCAAAAACACCTATAGAAATCATTGCTATGGATGAGTATTATTTAAAACAAGTAGATGTCCTCACGGACATTGGAAAAGTAATTGACCAAATGGAATTCTATCCTAAATCTTCAAAGAACATTCTTAACACATGGATTAACTCAGTAACAATGGATTGGGCTATTAGTCGGAGGAGATATTATGGAACGTCCATTCCAATATGGTACTGTCCTAAATGTGACTCTCCTAACGTACCTAAAGAAGATCAATTAACTCGTTATTATGACGCATGGAAGGAAAAATCACCAATCCATAATTGTCATCATTGTGGATCTTCACTTGACCAAGCACATGGAGAAGACCGAACGTTTGACACCTGGTTCGATTCATCGATATCTGAGTTAATTGTCTGTAATTATGGGAATTCATTTTTCGATGAAGATGAAAACTTCTTTTCTATGAACTTTCCCTGTTCTATCCGCCCTCAAGGGAAAGAAATTGTCAGAACTTGGTTATATTATTCTATCTTGCGTGCATATCTTCTCTTTAAGAAACCAGCATTTAAACAGGTCTGGATTTCTGGACTTGTACGTGATCCATATGGAGGAAAAATGTCAAAGTCTCTTGGAAACAGTATTGATCCTCTATTGTTTTTACAACCCCCAAGTTTACCAAAAGATACTCCAGAGATGTTTAAACCAGATCAAAATAGTTGGAAAATAATCGTAGAAATGGAAAAATCAATGAAATTAGGAAACAAGAAAATTAAACCCAATTTTCATTATGGTGCAGATTGCTTAAGATTAACTGCATGTTTACAAGGTAGTCATGGCTCTGACATACGTTTTTCATTGACAAAACTAGATGGGAATGCAAAATTTATTACGAAATTATGGAATATTGCTAGATTTATCTCTTCTTTCCCTATTGTAAATGCACCTAGATCGTTATTTCATACAGATCAATGGATATTAACGAGTCTAGACGCACTTATTTCCCGTTGCTTAGATGGGTATTCGAAACTCGATTTTTCAATTCCCGCCGAGAACATTTATAATTGGGTTTGGAATGTTTTTGCCTCTCATTATATTGAATTAGTAAAAACTCGTGCATATAATCTGGCGGAATCTAGGCAGAGTGAAGCACAGAGTGCACACTATACTTTGCATTATATTCTAAAGACAATACTGAAGTTACTTGCACCAATCACACCTTTTGTAACTGAATATATCTATCAAAGCGTATATCAACCTACAGATAGTATTCATCAAGAACTTTTACCAAAATGTAATTATAACCAGAAAACAGAGGACCCTTGCACATATGAATTAATCAAACTTAATTCCTTTATTTGGAAGGCAAAAAAAGACCAAAAACTATCATTGAAATCTCCAGTAACGAAAATTTTCATTCCAAATAGTTTAAAGGGATTTTCTCTGGATCTAAAAGAAATGCACAATATAGAAACAATTTTTACAACAAAACCAAATGATAATGAAGAGAACATTATTCAAAACGGATCAATAGCTCTCAAATTCTAAGTACTTCTAAGGTCTTAATTCCCATGTCGAAAGATGATAAAAATTCTTCATCTGATATTCAGCATATGAGTACCTTATTACTTTCAGGGGCGACAATGCTTGCTGATTCCTGTCCAGATTGCAAAGTTCCTCTTTTTAAAAAGAATGAAGAAATCTTTTGTCCAAAATGTAATAGAAAAGCAGTATTTGTGAGTTCTGATGAGGAAGCCAAGCGAATTGAGCAAGCCCACTCCTTCTCAGAAACAAGAGAAATAGTTCAAGACATATTAACTGGAAAATTAAACTTTCTCGTTCAAAAACTCGCTGATTGCGAAGAGATGGAGGAAATGAAAAATATTCTACAAACAATTGACATGATACTAGATATAATATTAAAAATAACCTCAAATCGGTAATTAAGAAGTTATAACTTAGGTGTTGAGTGTCTTTGGGCAGAACTCTAGGAAGAATTTTTCGTATCCTTGCCTGGATTGCACCTATATACCAATTTAGGGCGAGTGTGTGGCGAAAATGTGGTGTAAAGATTGGGAAACGAGTCTATATTGCGAATTTAGTTTTTTTTGATGGGGAATTTCCTCACCTAATCACTCTTGAAGATGATGTCAGTATTGGCCCCATGGTATCAATTTTAGCTCATTCTGGAGGAAGTCCATATCACCATCAAACAAAAATCTTTGAACAACCATCTCAAGCAGTGTGTATCAAAAAAGGAGCTTGGATTGGAACTGGAGCAATTATCCTTCCAGGAGTAACAATTGGTATAGGTTCTATCATAGCTGCTGGTTCAGTTGTTAATCGAGATATCCCAGATTTCAAGGTTGCTGCAGGCAATCCAGCTCGGGTAGTATCAGAGCTACCAAGACCAGAAAAAGTACTGTTAAAAGGATGAAGTAATCCATGGCTAAAATACACCATGTAGGTGTTGCTGTTAAATCAATTGAAGAAACCTTGGAATTTCATACTCAAACTTTGGGTATGAAACAAGTTAGTAACATTATTGACGACAAAAGATTAAAGGTTAGGGTTGTGCTCCTAGCTATTAGCAAAAATCCCACTGAGGGTTGTTTACTTGAATTGGTAGAGCCATTAGGATCGTCATCTCCAATTGAAAACATTTTAAAACAAAATAATCGTCTCTACCACTATTGTATAGAGGTTACCTCACTTGAGAGTGCACTGAAAAAAGCCAGAGAGAATCATGCTGTTATTGCCCTTCGACCAACACCTTCAGCACTTTTTAATGGCCGTCGGATAGCATTCATATTTACACCAGCTCACTACCTTATTGAATTTCTAGAAAAAAATAGTTGACTTCACCTTGTAGGCAGCGATTTGCCTTATTTTACCTTAATGTCGAATTTATTCAATGTTTTTTTTATATCACCAATCGTTTTAATTTCAATAACGTCATCATCAGAGAGAATGATGTCAAAAGTCTGTTCCAACTCTGAAACTAAAGCGAGATGAGTCATAGAATCCCACAATTCAAGATTATCTCTAGAAACTTCGTCTTTAATTTGTTCACGTTCCAATAAAAGTATCTTAGAAATTATGTCATCAAATATGACTTGCAATTCGACCATTATTCTTCAACTACTTTAATATAATCGCCATATTCTATATTAAAATCTCTTAAATGAAGTACCCAATAAGTTTCTCCATTATCAAGTTCCTGTACTAATTGAAAACCATGATTCATATAGAAATCACTTACTAATGAGTTTTTCTTTGTTGGAATGTATTTAGCTTCGATTTTTTCAACGTTATGATTTTTTGCATCTTTAATGATCTTGTTTAGAAAGATTGTTTCAATTTTTCTACCAATCACCCTACAGCTTAAGAGGAAGCTATCAATAACCCAACATTCAGTTGAATTCGTTTCAATGATTGCAACCCCTACAATTCCTTCGTCACCAAATTTATCCTGAGCCTGAAGAGTATAAAGAAGAAATTTTCCAGATTTATCATGCATTTGTTGAACTTCAGTCTCAGTATAGCGCTTCGTCGTCAAGTTAAATTGGTTAGTCCGGTTTAACAGATTGGTAACTCGAGGAAGAACAAACTCATCTGCTTTTCTAATTGTAACTAAAATTTCCAGTGATTTTATGAATTCTTCAATAGATTGAACCTGTTGTTCAAGATCGTGTCTTTTTCGTTTAGCGTAATACATTTCGCTACGACGAAGGTCTTCAACTGTGAGTGATAGTGAATTGAAATCATTTAACCCCTCTAATGTTTCACGGAACAAAGTGGGACTAGAAGGCATTTCCATAACGAATACATCGGGAAGAGATGTTTTTACCCGTTCACGTTCCACAGGATTATCATCAATGAATACAATGCTATCTAAACCGATATTTATTTCCTTAGCTAGCTCAATAAGGTTTTGTACTTTATCATTCCAATTTATTCGATGAGCTGCAAGATTATTTTCTTTTATTTGCATATAGGGATGTTTATGGAAAACTTCAAGAGCATCCTCAAGATTATTCTTGCTATTGATAGCTAAAATGACACCTCTCCTATTTAGACTTAAAATTGATTTTTGAAAATCTACGAATTCATTCCCAGGATGATTTATATTGAGTTTGATCCCATCAAATCCATCCTCTCCAATAATCCCCCCCCAAAGGGTGTTATCAAGGTCAAGAATTATACATTTCCTATTTTTTGCTTTTAATGCTTTAATATAACCCATTAAAGAATAAGAAATTCGTGATAAGAAAGAATCATTAAAGAGTATTGAACCACGATAATACATTGGGTAATTCATATACTTATCCTTTCCATAATTACTTGCTACCTCCTCTAAATCAAATATGAATACTTGCTTATTCTCACGGAAGGACTCTTCAAGTCTTCGATTTAAGGAGTGATAGAATTTCTTTAATCCGATTTCCTGTTTATTATCTAGGATCCCAAAAGGAGAAAATGTTGGTACTATAAAATTACTACAAATGATTATGGCATTAGTTCGTTGATTTAACAGAGTTAATAAATGCTTGAAGTCATGAATAATTCTATCTAATTCTGCTTCTTTATGTTCTTTATCCATTTGAGGATAATTAACTCTAAAATTCTCTTCTAGTAATGATTCTACTCTAACGAATAAGAGAATTACATCTGGTTGAGATTTGTATAGGCCGCTATTATTGTTGAGAACCTCTTCATGATATCTGTCAAATGGTGCCACATAGATCTTTGGAAAAAGCCCATTTAGACGACAATCTATGTCAAGATAGATAGCTAATGGATCAATTGTGAAGGAACTCATTAAAGCAAAGCTTATTCGCTCTTGTGAGGGGATTTCAGAATTAGAAAAATCTAATTGTTTTATTTTGTTGTATACATTCCAATAATTCCGATGGGTTGGCTCTTTACAAACCAATTCAAGTAAATCAGCGTGTTTGCGAAATACATCGGTGTTTAACAAATTCATTTCCAATCTCTCGCTGTAATTCGGCTTTTAATCTATCCAGTCCCTCAAACATGTCATTTCGTGAAGTTTTTACATATACCAATGCCCATGCTACTGCAAGGTCACTGGAATGTGTTATACTGACTTGAACTACAAGATTCTCTGGATTAATTGACCATCCATTATCTATTTGAAGAGTTTTATCATTTCTTTCTAGCCAAACGATGGGTCGTCCTTTTTCATCATGATGAATGGAAATTTGAGAAAGGGATAGGGGGAAAAATTTGTTCACTGCTTTGAATACTGCTTCTTTTGCTGCAAAAATTCCAGCAAAATGGGGATATGGATCAGAATGACTGGTGCAATGGACTAATTCATTTTCATCGAATACCCGATCATAAAAACGAGGATGGTCCAACTGCCTATGGGCCCTAAATCGTTGAATTTCCGTGATATCAATACCTATAGACCAGTGTGATAAAGTTATCAACTCCTTAAATTCTTCTAATATAATCAAAAAATGTAAAATTATCAATATCTCCTGTAAGAAGACAGCAAACAGGAGCAGAATCTTTCCATTGATGATTCTTTGACCAATATTCTACTGCTTCTGAAATTGTCGGAATCCATGCACCAATCTTATTAGCATGAATGAGTAACTCTTTCAAACAATGAATATATTGACTCTGCCCGATTCTTATTGGATGAAGATCAAACATTATGAGTCCATTGACCTTTCTAGCTTTTTCTAAATGATGAATTAGTATCCTTGCCATTTTTTTTGATGAGAGTTTAAAATTATCAATCATACGGTCATCAGACCATTCACATAGAGGGATGCAGGTGAAAGATGAATTTCTCCCATCTTCTAACGGAACTTGGAAGAAATGATGCCCATTCCTATAATTAAGATGAAATCCTATTCCTGCATCCCATTCAAAACCAAATCGTTCTATTAATTCTAAGGTTGTTTCGGAATATGAGTTATATGGTGCTCTAAAGCCTCTAAATGGGATTTTGAGTTCATTAAAGATTTGTATAGCCTTTTTGATCTCTAAAAATTGTTGATTTGTTGAAAGAAACGGATATCGCACATGTTTATATCCATGAATAGCAATCTCATGATGTGAAGATTTCAACCAGTTAACTAAAGTAGGATTAGTTTGGGCTGTTGATGCAACCAGTGGGAATGTGAATCTAGCATCATGATCTTCAAGAACATCACAAATTCGTTGTAATAATATTGAAAAAGGCGTCAGATGAAAATAAAACATTTTTAATGCTTGATTGAATATTTTATTACCACGCCTAGTTCTTAAATGTCTTGTCCAAGATGTCAGACGATTTAAATTCACCATACCTTTCCCAATTATCTGTTGAATTGTTTAAAAATAAGATTCAAGCTTCCTCGTTCTCTTTATGATTTTAATAATGAAAAAAAATGAATTAACTCTTCTTGGATTTCTGTTCTCAATTTCATTACATCATTAATTTCTATAGGTTCAGAATGTTTTATAGTAACATTCAGCTGAACTACATTACCAACTGCTTGAATATTTTCTGATTTCACAGAAAATTCAGTATCGAGGCCTTTTACGGTCAAACTCACAATTGGTGAAGGAATCTGAATTCTAACATTACGAATAACGCCAATCATCCGGGCATTTGCATCAATAACCGCTTTACCAATAAGTTTTCCTGGAAACATGAGCTCAAATAACTCTAAATCAACATCCATGGGCTGTTTTGTCACCATTACCACCATCTATTGTTGATGATAACATTAAACTATCAAATAATTGTATTACATTAAACAAATAAAATCTTGTAAAAGAGTGCCGTTTGCGACGCAAGTAAGCCATCTTGATATTAATAACCATGTTTCTATTAGAAACTAATACTATAGTACAGATATTCCAAGGTGAAAAGGATAAATGCCTGTTTTTATTGATAAAATCATAAACGACTTCAGAAATCGCTACAATACTGCTGTTACATCAATTAATAAGGAAATGGTTCTCCTTTATACCTCACTCGTCTTAATCTTCATTTTAGCTTACCTTGTTAGAATTTTTGCAGTCCTTCATGAGCCAGCATATGAACTTATCCTCACTGCAAACGATCCATACTCACAACTCCGTTCTGCTATTTATATGGAAGAAAATGGTCTTGCAGCATTTCTTAGCTGGGTTGACCCCCAAACGTGGTACCCTGAAGGTCGTTTTTGGGGAAGAAACCAATATATTGGGACACCCCTTTCTGCTGTCTTAATGCATCAAGTAACCATGTTTTTAGGCCTTGATATCTCATTAATGGTTATCTGTTATTATCAACCAGCTCTGATGGGAGCTTTAACCTGTGTTGCAATATATTTTTTAGGAAAAGAACTAGGAAACAAAAAAATTGGAATTTTTGCAGCTCTCTTTCTAGCGATTTCCCCTGGACATTTACAGAGGACAGTAGTTGGCTTTTTTGACCATGAATCCTTAGGAATTCTTTTTCTTGTACTTACATTATATTTTTATGCACGATCTTTACGGACAGGTTCCCTTAATGCAACAATACTCGGTGGATTATGTTTAGGTATCCTTTCAGCTTCATGGGGTGCTGCAACTTACGTATTTAACTTGTTAGCGATTCATGCATTAGTCATGTTAGTCCTCAGAAAACACTCGGACAGGTTATTCCTTTCATACGGAGGATCAATCCTTATAGGATTCTTTATTATGATATTAATCCCAAAAAATGGTGCAAAATCCCTTTTGAACACAGATAGTTTGACAACTCTCGGTGTTCTCGGTTTAGTTGCCTTGGCGGAGCTTTACCGATATATTGAAACTTTCTATGACACAACTCGGTTCCGTGCGCGTTCTAAAACACTTATTCCTTTTATTGCACTAGCAGCAATCCTAGGAATCATAGTATTATTTACAACTGGTGTTCTGGATAACATGGCTTCAAAGTTTGTTACCGTGCTCTTACCAATATATCGTGATGCAACACCAATCTTAAAATCTGTTAGCGAGCATCAAATCGTAACTTGGTCTACATTTTTCAGAAATACAGGAGTACTGATTTTTTTCTTACCTTTGAGTATCTATTATCTCTACCAAAAACCAACTGAAAGAAATTTCATCCTTCTGCTCTTTGGATTTACATCAATATATTTTGCAGGTTCTATGGTAAGACTAGCCTTGATTCTAGCCCCAGCAGTCTCCCTACTAGCAGCTCAAGCTATTGATCAAACGCTCTTACCCTTTGTACTAGCTTTTCAAGAACGATTTGCATTAAGTCGGAGAAAAACACGCTTTATTCAACCTCTATCAAACGAACAAACTGCAATAGCGTTTGTATTTATAGGAATCATAGCTTTGTTTGCACTTGTTAACGCCACTGATCAGGCAGCAAAGTCAACCCAAGCACCATCCATCTCTACCCCAGTATACACGGGACAACAGATTATTTTAGGATATGATTGGCAAGAAGCTATCAGTTGGCTAGATTATAATACAGGCTCCAAAGATGTTGTTGCTTCTTGGTGGGACTATGGATACTGGATTAGTGGTATTTCAAATACTACTATTTTAGTGGATAATGCGACAATCAATAAGACCAAAATAGGTAACGTTGGATGTATGTTAGTCCTTAATCCTAAAGACTCATTAAAAATCGCAAAAATCTATGATGTCACCTATCTCGTCCTTTTAGTTTCTGATGGGTGGTGGCAACTAGATTCGGATCTGGGTAAAGTTCCATGGTTTGTCAGAATCGGAGAAAGTAATGGTAACATTATCAAAATAGATGAGTTGGATTACCTTGAATATGATTCACGCAATCAATATATCCAAGGATATGTCAATAAATTCTACGACTCTGTCTTCTGGTCTTTATTCACAGGTGGTGGTGCTTCTGATGATAAAGGAGTTTCAGCTGATACGTTTGAACGAATTAAGTCATATGCTCCTATCACTGATAATGCACCTACAACAAAAGGTTTTTCCGAAGAATATGCCGAGTACGCAAAATACTATGAGCTTGCTTATCGAACATCTCACAATTGGATATATATTTGGCGTATAAAATGGGATGAAATTCCTCCGGCGGCCATTACTCCTTAGATCCCATTCAATTAAAACCTAATCAAAGAAATCTTATGATTCTTTGATAAATTTCCTTTTTCTTGTCTTTTTCATAGAAGAGAAGTTGAGGAAAAAGAATTTCTTTCTAGATCAAAGATAAAATAAAAGATTTAGAAATTCATCGCTATCTTTTTTAGTAAAAATTATTCTCGAATTATCTGGAAAGCTTAATATTCCTTGAATTCAATTTTCCATCTCAAACTTCTTTTATAAATCAATTATTGGGGTTTAATCCAACTTGGATAGAACAGAGTTAATCAAAATCTTCTTAAAATATAACTTCAATATTGCAGCTGAAGCTTTAGATTATTTACTCCAAAAAAAAGTCTCTGAAAGGATTCTTAAAGAAAAGATCCTGACTATTCCACCTGAAATTCCCGTAATAAATTTATCTTCTATAAAAAAATACCTAGAACCTTTTGAATTGCATGTTGAATCAGTAAAACAAGTCGAAGGAACATCTGAAATTAAAACAGTGACAAAAGAAGAATCATTTACAAGATCAATAAAACCCGAAGTACCTCAAGAAGAACAGGATATGACTGAAAGTGTTCTTGGTCCTTCTTCTCGGGTTACAATAAGAGTAGATATACCAGAAAAGACTTCTTCCAAACCTGATTTCTTAGCTTTCAGAAAATTGTTTCAAAATCGTTTCGAACAGCTTTCTAACATTTTTTTAGAGAATTTTAAAAGTTCTGAGCCAATTTTAAAAAGGAAAATAGAAGGAGAGGAAGTTTCTAAAAATAAAAGCGGAATTCTCATTGGAATGGTTCAAGATACTCGAGTTTTACATACAAATAAGTTTGTTATCCAATTAGAGGATCTTCAAAGCGAAATTATCACTAATTGTGTTATGGTTCAAGATAGTCCAAGCTTTCCAGAATATCGAGATATTTTGCGCGATACGGTTGTGGGAATCTCAGGTGTCTTACCAAAGAATTTCAAAGAAGGTGACATAACAGCCTTTTGGGGGAAAGATGTTATCAGACCAGGATTCTCTCCTATAAGATTTAACCCTACTTCTAATCCTCATAAAATATTATTCATAGCTGACCTACATTATGGATCAAAATACTTTTCACGAAGTATTTTCGCAAAACTGATCAAATTTCTAACCTTACAAGACCTGGATCCCAGGTACACAAAAATTGCAAAAGAAATTAAGACATTAATTATTGTTGGAGATTTAGTGGATGGAGTAGGTCGTTATTCAAACCAAAAAGAACAAATTACCTCTCATTCATATCAAACACAATATGAAGGATTAGCTACAATCTTAAGGGATATTCCCTCACATATTCAAATTCTTATCATTCCTGGAGAACATGACGCGACACAGGCTGCTCTTCCTCAACCAGCGATTGATGGACAGATTAGCAAAGCACTTTTATCAATTCCAAATTTAACTAGTCATGGGAACCCTCTTAGGTTATCCCTTGAAGATATAAGCTTGCTGATATTTCATGGACAAGGGAATTTCGAGCTTTTCCAAAAACATTTCCAAAAAACTCATTTTAATCCAACAATTGCTATTAAGCAACTTCTAGAGTATCGCCATCTTTATCCTGAATATGGATCATATAATCCTCTTGCTACCTTTAATAAAGACTACCTAGTTATTGACGAAATACCAAATGTTATTGTCTCTGGACATTTGCATCATGCATATTTTGAGGAATATAAAGGGATTAAAATTATAACTTGTGGTACTTTTCAGCGAGAAAACAAAAAAGAAGCCCTATTAGAGGGAAAAGTCTCACTTGGGGTTATTCCAATCTTGGACACTGTATCGGGAAAAGTAGAGATAATCGATCTTAAGGTAATTTAAGAATCGGAACAGCAATTAGAGCTTAATTTTCCCTGAAATCATCTTATCTTCTTTTAATGTTAATTCTAATAGTGATTTTGGAATACTAAACCTTATTTCTTTTGTTCTACCATGTCTTCCTCGTGATACAACACGTGCGCTGATTATACCAAGAGCATCTAATTCATTTATTAGGTCACCAACACGTCTTTGAGTTAAGGAATCCATTCCGATCTCTTTACAGATACGAGCATATTCTTCATAGACATCTCCAGTAGAAACTGTTTCAGAATTATCAGTCATGCTTTCTAAAACATATATAGCTAGAATTACCATTTTTGACTGCAATGGTAAGGTACTAATTACTTCAGTTATAGTATTTCTCTCTATTGCCCCTTGGGCCTTTTTGACGTGTGCTTGGTTAATTTTTTCAGTCCCTTCTCTCTCCGCTATCTCAGCAGATACACGCAAAAGATCAATTGCTCTCCGCGCATCCCCATGTTCTTGTGCTGCAATTGCAGCTATCATGTTGATAACTCCTTCAGACAAAGTTTTATCTTGGAAAGCTAATTCAGATCTCTCAACTAATATATCAGTTATCTCAGGAGCTTCATAGGGTTTGAAAACAAGCTCTTCTTCCGATAACGAAGATAATACTCTTGGATCCAAATATTCTTTAAATTTCAAATCATTAGATATGCCAATTAAGCTAACTTTCGCACGACTCAGATCGGAATTGATACGTGTTAAATTGTAGAGTGTTTCATTTCCTGATTTCTTGATTAAACTGTCTATTTCATCAAGTACGACAATAAATAAGGATTCTCGTTGATCCAAGCCTTGCTTAAACCGAGTAAATACCTCATCAGTCGCAAGACCAGTGAAAGGTACTTCTATACCCAGGGTACTACACAAATCTGCAAAAACTCGATAATTAGTATCAACCGTGTTACAATTCAGATAAGCAACTTCTATCCTAAGCCCGTGTTGAGGTGCTTTTTTCCCTAAAATATTTAATACATATTTAGAAACCGCTGTTTTTCCTGTTCCTGTCTTCCCAAAACATAGTATGTTACTAGGTTTTGCTCCACGAAGAACAGAAGCTAAAATATATCCTAGTTGTTTGATTTGCTCAGTACGATGAGGGAGATTCTCAGGAACAAAAGAACTATCAAGTACATCCCGTCGTTTGAATAATTTAGGCGATTTCAGATATCCTTCGAAGATCTCATCTAATGTAACATCGGAATTTTCATAATGATTCAATATTAAGCCTCTCACCTAGTGATTTCAAAATTCTTCATTCCAATAGCATTACCTGTATTTCCACTCGAATGATAAAAACCAACATGTTATCATGGTATTACATCTCTGATTTTCGCCCGAATATCTCCCATCTCTTTTCAATAAAGGATTTGGGAAAAATTTTTCATTTTTTCTCTGTATAATCCTCGTTTACTGTTAAAATTCGCTCAATTGTTTTAACAGGTGTTTCTTTTCTCATTTGTGTTATTTTATGCATTTTGTTGTTTAAGTCAAGAAGATTATATTTTTGACTAAACCTCTTATCTAAAATCTCTAACTTGTTCCACACATCTAAGGAATTTTTTCCTAGATATCGCCAAGAATACTTACCTTTTCTACTATCATTAGATTTCTTAGAGATATATGATACAAGCCAGAAATAGGGACCATGTAACATCCCTTCCCTGCATCTACAAGCAGGTTTCCCACATTTTTGCCATTTTATTATCACAGAGGCCATAAAGGGATTATTTTTCCTTTCAAGAAAAATCTTACCATATGATTCCTCATCCACAAATTTTCCTAAACTTAGTTTAATGGGACAAGAAATGTTTTAATGTGCCAATTTATAAAAAACTTTAGGGCGGCCTCTTTGCCTACGTTCTTCAGAAAATCGTGCAACATATCCTTTCAAAATTAATCGTAATAAGCTATCATATAGCGTGGACCGCGCAATTCCTGTTATTGCTACTAATCTTGATCTGGTTATTGGACCTTCATTTTTTAGAATCTCCAAAACATTACGATCCAACTCATGAACTATTGCAGGTTTCTTTATTTCTGGAGCAGGTTTTAATTCTACAGAGGTTTGATCTCTTTTTTCTGATAATTTCATAATTTGGTTATTGGACATCGCATCCACCAATCCTGTTGCTACATTATTTATCATCTCATAATAATTTAAGATTCGAAAATATCTAGAAATTACGATTTGAAAAGTAAATCTACATCTGAAGAAAAGAATTGATAAGAAATTATAGGAGTGTAGATTCAAAAAAACTGTCCAAGGAGGGGATATTTGCTACATCAATACTTTTGGGATCTCATGAGCTCTTTTAGGGTTTATACGGTATTCAATTGGATTTACACCTTCCTGCCGCTCCACCAACCCAGCATCAACTAAACGATTCAAATTTGTTTGAATGGTTGAGATTCCTACTTCCTCTTTCATATAATGCTGGTACAATTCTTGGATCTCACGAGCAGTAAGATAGTTAGGATTTGCTCGATTCCCAACAATGTTAAGAATTTTTTCTTTCTTTGTTTTCAAATCAGTTAGTGAAAGAACAGCTAGTCTATCAATGTTAGTTGTAGAATACTCCTCGTGAACCTCATTTTCGTCCAGAAGTGATTCTAGTAAATAATCAATTTGTTTTTGTTGATCTCTAGTTAGTTGTAAATACCCTTCAACTAGCGTGTGTAAAGGACCTAATCTGATTTTTCTATCAAAGGCTATTGTGATTTTATCATTATTCGCAGTTATTTTAGAACCTGTTTCACGCATAATAAAAACCTGTATTTCAAATTACATCTAATGAATAATAGTGAGGCATTATTTATGATATCTATTCTTTCACACATATGATTGTTACTTTCTCTCTAATAAAGTTTGATCTATACCCCTATATTATCTCTAAGTATCAGATTAAGATTTACCTATACTTTTGTTTTTCATGTTAATAGCTTTTCTCATGATAACTTCATCAAAACTTAATGTGTGTGAATTAGATAAATCGCGTTAATTTCAATCAAATATTACGAACTAAACACATATTGAAAGGATATATAATGAAATCTCTTCCTTTAAACATTTAATGAATACTAATAAAATTAATTTAAATATTAAATCATTAACGATGTGAAGTAATTGAAATGAACATCATAACTTTTTTGATTATATGTTCCAATGGAAATAGAGGGGTAAGAATAGTCGATGTGAATTATTTTTTTTGAGTTCAAATCTGGTAATTTCTTTATAAAAATTAAATTGATATTACTAAAAGCCTTTAAATTATATAATTTAACTGAATCTTCGCTAATTAATTAAAATACAATATAATAACTCTGACTAACCTACACTTCCTGTGAAACGTTTGAAAAAGACCTTCAATTAAAGGAAAGTTTTATCTGATTAATCTCATGTTGAGGAGCTAAACGTGTGAAAGTATCATCTCTTTTAATGAAATTAGTTTTGTTAATGGGTATTTTTGATAAATACTAATTAAAACTGTTTTTGTTACCTTTTACATTGATGTAATACTGAAAGTCTTAAATATAATCATTTGTAAGATTGAATAAAAGTGATATGAAGACACTAGTGATAAGATATGACGCAATATCTTCAGAATTCTTTATCTTCAAAAAAAGAAATACATGCAACTTTATCAGAAAATGAACTAACTAATGAGACGGATCGAATAGTCCTAGGTGCTTTGTCAGAAATTCAACCCACAACACGAACGGAGTTATGTAAAAAAACAGGAATTCCTAGAACAACAATTTATGATGCATTAAATCGGTTGATTCTAAAAAAGGTTGTTATCAAATTTTCAACTCCAAGAAAAACAAAAGGAAGGCCTAAGGTTTTTTACCGAATAGCTTAGGTGTTTTTTTCTTTAAATAGCAATTAACAGTAATGAATCACGTTTTTTTGAAAATGCCTATTGTTCTTCTTTGATTTTCATCTTGATTGTCGAATAAAGTCGGAACCCCTTACCCGTTGATTTCCGATGGAACATCTGGAACTAGATGATCCAGAAAAAAAGTCAATTTATAAAGGAAATTATAACGACAAAAATAGATTATTCGACTAAGAAGGCACAATTATCCTTTTTTTAAAGAAAAAAATGAAATTAATCTTTAATTTCAAATTCCTTATTCTAAAAAACAAATATATACTATGTTATGAGAATATATAATATCATATGGTAAGACTTCAATTTATTATTAAAAGGGGTTCTCCAGTGGAAGAAAAGGTCGGTGGGGGAATGATGCATATTATGAAGTTTCTTACCAGGTCATTATGAGGTTGATTCTTACCATATGTTTTTCGTAAATGAATTAACATTCAAATCAATTCAAAATTCTAGGTGAATTAGTTGGTGTTGAATATTGCTCATCGTGGAGGGGCAGGTTTAGCTCCAGAAAACACAATATCTTGTTTTAAACGAGGTTTAATATTTGCTGACATGATAGAATTTGATATCCAACCAACAAAGGATTCACAGCTTGTAGTCTACCATGATCGTGATGGGATAGAGAGAACAACGAATGGAAGAGGGAAGGTACCAGATTTAACCCTTGAGTATCTGAGATCGTTAGATGTAGGAAGCTGGTTTGATCGAAAGTTTAAAGGAGAGAAGATCCCCACATTTTCTGAAGTATTGGAGGAAACAGCCTCTACAAATATACTGTACAACATTGAATTGAAGTATTACGATCCTAGCTCTAACTGGTTTGAGAATGAGATAATTAATATTATTAGGAGATATAAAGTAGAAGATAGAACAGTAATAACAGCTAGATATGAAGAAAATATTCTTAGATTACATGAAATTGATTCTAAAATAGATTTAGCACTATTACAAAAAGAACGTACTCCTGATAAATATTTCAAAACAATAACAAAGTTAAATCTCAAAACTGCTCAAATTCGTCCATCAGCGCTTGAACCCTCCTTCCTAACAAAATGCCGTGAAAAAGACATCAGAGTATTTTATTTTTATGCTGATGAACCAGCTGAAATGAAACGAGTGATTAATCTGGGTATAGATGGAATATTAACCAATTATCCTGATCGATTGAAGAAGATTCTCGCCAAGGAGAACTAAATTATTTCATTCTAGAACAAATGAATGATATAAGGACGTAATAATTCTTCACATTTCACCCATATATCGCGGAGAATTTCTGGTTCGTGAACTTGAGAAGCTAAACGTCCTTCCGCATCTGTTTCGATGATTGATAGCATTTTTTCGTGTAATTGATGGACCTTTTTAACCGATTTTCCCCGTCGTGCAATGAGAACCAGCATAACATATTTTCCGTAAAGAACTCGGATTTCATGGGTGTCAAGTTCGATATTGTGCAACTTTTCCGCCTGTATCCAAGGATAAAGGCCTTTTATTTGACTTAGAAGTGTTGATGAAATTTGGTTAAAAGCAGCAGCTTTTTCTGGAAGAATGTTGCCCGATAGCGCTGAATAAATACGAGAATAGAGATTTATTCTATCTATACGTCGATATACAAACCACGCTTGAACTCCAGCTTTCTCTAATCCGTTATTCACAAATAATCCCAGTCAATTTTCATTTGAAAACGAAGACTTCTACCAAGGAGCCCTAAGAATCTTCATCAATGCTCTTGGAACTTCATGATAGCTTCTAACAACAACGTAGCGTCCGCCTCCCAAACGAGCTAGATCCTTACAGACGCGTTCACCCCACTTCTTCCCACCAGGAAGGTTAAGGACATGAAGCTTTTCAAACTGTTTACACAAGTAGCGTGGATCATCTCCTTTATTATAAGCGCCATCTGTAAGTAAGATTGCCCATTTAAAGCGCGTTTTTAAGCCCCTGAGTTGCAATGCCCCCATTCTCAATGCATCCTCAATATTGGTATATCCAACTGCTTCTAAATCCAGGATCTTATCCATGATATCTTGGATAGTGAGCTCATCTTTGATTCCCTTAATCAAAAACGCTTTAGTGTTAAAAGCTACAACTCCAAATTTATCGTGCCGCATTGAATAAGCCATTACCGCGGCAGATAACGCTGCGTTAATATTACGCTCCCCCATCATCGAACCACTAGCATCTAGGATAAGTACACCATTTTTTTTCCGTTCTCGCCTTTCGATCCCTATGATATCACTTCTTTTCAAGGTTGGAATACCCATCGGGTACTTTTCTAATAACTGGTCCATGGTTGCATCTAAATCAAAATCACTTTCAGGCTGGTATTCTCCTCGGACTGGTAAATCTCCTCTTAATCCTTCGGAAGCAACTCTAAGAGATAATTTCAAGATTGAAGTACGAGTTAAACGCTTCAGGATTGCTCTCCGTTTGATATCAAGAACACCTCTCATAACAAAATAAAGACGAGGAGTATAAACCCCTCCAGATCCAGCCACACGACCTAAAGAAACTATTCTATCAGTATTTAATGTGTTGGAAACAGCATATTTGTTGATTTTAGCTAAAGACATTAAGGCAGGAAGATTCTCATGTTCAATCGCTGATTCGGTTAACCGCTCTATACTTGCTAAGTCTAGTTTGTCCAGCTTTGGAAGTGTATCTCCTGCAGCAATAGCGGCTTCTGCGAGATCCTCTAGCTTCAATCTGCCGAAGAGACGTATGTTCTTGTTGTACTCCCGAGCATACTCTCGGGATTTATCTATAAAAAACGGTCTTCGTCCCCTGAAAGAATGGCTTCAACTATTTCATGTATGACATCTTCGATTGGTCTCTCGACTCCATCTTCCAATTCAATTTTGGTGGCGAGAGTCATTATAGACATTTCAGAAACTGTTTCTAGATTTAAGCTTTTTACAAGGTCTAAAATTTTCGCAAGATCAATTGCTCCACGAATTGATGACCCACGACGAATATCGGGATGTTTGCGTGTTGCTCTTGTAATTTTTGTAGCAGTTTCGGAAATCAACCGATCTTCTGGTTCAATATCCGCTTTCTGTTCGACAATATCGACCTCCTCCTCAAACCCTTGGTGTTCTAGTTTAATCCAGACGAATCGATCTTTAAGCGCTTCTGAAAGGACTGTGGTACCAATATAGGACTCTGGATTCTGTGTTGCAACGACGAGAAAACCATCTGCTGCTCTAATAGCTCCGAGTTTGGGTAAAATAAGCAATCCTTCATCCATAGAAGGTAGTAACACGTTTTGAGTTCCCTCTATTAATCGATTAGCTTCGTTAATGAATAATATTGATCCATTTTTCATTGCTAACGTCAGTGGACCTGGAACAAAAGCATCCCAAATCCAACCTTTTTCTACTACCAAAGGAGGTTCAAAATGACCAACTAATTTGCTTTCAGTGTAACGTTCATCACCATCAATCCGTATAAACCCCTGGTCGAAGTATGCGGCAACGGCATGAGCTAATGTTGTTTTTCCGACACCCACTGGACCTTCAATGATGATGTGCTTACCTGCCTGCTTTCCCAGGATGAGTTTACGGAGTGAGCTTTCTCGTCCCACGACACCAAATTTTTCTTGAATTTCTGCTATTGCATTTTCAATGTCCACTAATTGTCACCTATGCATTATTGAAAAGTACTTTGGCATCCTAATAAGGGTTTTTAATCCAAATAGATGTTCTAGTATTTCCAAATTATTTTCTGGATGAGAGTGGGTATAAATGTGAGCTGTTTTAGTAACCCTGCAAAGGTACGCCTACTCTGCTTTTAATTTAATTATTTTGTGATACAATTACTGATATCTTGAAAATTCCTAGAACCAAATGGGATAATATCATTCAAAGGAGATTATTGATTGCAAAAACAATTAACTTCCCTCTGAATGTCATTCAGTTTCTAATATAAAATATCATCATTTTAACTGAAAAAGCATTTTTATAGAGAATAAGTAGATCCGTTCTTAAACAAGATGATTTAGTTCAAACTAATAGAACTAAGTCAAAATGAAATACAAGGATTAATCTGATTCTTAGAAATGATGGTCTTCTAATGAAATCACGATACATAATGGGATTGATAAAACGCAAAACAAATAATTTCAAGATCTGTGTTGAGGAATATTACTTGACTTGCTCTAATGAAATGCCCACTCATTGGTCCAGCGATCTGCTTGTATTCGAAACTCCCGAGAAAGATCCATTTTGTCACTAGATCTGATCTATTATCCCACCAAATTAGAAAGTCTGGATCATACTTTGAAACATTTTTCCAATATGAAGAAAATTCTGTTGAATTTAATATTAATGAGGAACTTTCGATTAACGAAACTGACCAACATAAGTAATAATAATATGTTGGCGAACTACTTAATCGAATGGGTGGTTTATTAGCAATTTGATTTAAGAAAAATTTTAGAGTAGAATTTGTCATAAGATGAAATTTATAAAATCCCCCCTCTTCATTTGAGATTCCAGTAATCTCTGTCAAAGGTAAGTTCTCTACATACTGAAGGATTCCTATTGTATCGCTATTAGCATTCCTAGTGATATAAGGTCCTTCAATATATGGCGATAGGAAAGCGTTTCTAAGAAAAAAAGGAGAGATTGGTTGTGTAAAAAGCAAAAACATCAAGATAACAATAATTCCAGATATTCTCTTGGAGGGTCTCATTTTTACTGGTTGACATACATGTTTTCTACTTTTGAACCAAAGAATGAATTTGTCTTTGTAGTTAGATACTGAGGGAGGGATTTCATTGCTAGGAGTAATTCCCGTACATGAAATATATCTTCGTGTTGTCCGCATTCCTAATAGGGGGACTAAGAGTAACTTGAAAATCCAACATATGAACATTAATAGAAATTGAATAGGAGGATAACTAGGGAATTCC
>JBHLPG010000136.1:0-9858 GCA_048939725.1 Promethearchaeota archaeon
TCACTAAATTATTGAAGAGAATTATGAAACATCAATTTATTTATGGATTGATAAATAGATTTGTCGCCAAATAAGGCAGTTCTTCGCATCACCTCCTCGAAAATACCCCTTGTCCGTTAAATAGCGTCCGATCCCATGATGTACGGAGGAATTCACAAAAATCGTTTGCTGTATAGACAAAATCCACCCGACACCTACGACTAGTTAACTTTAGGAGATTGAGCGGCGCTTTAAAGTAGGCCCAGAAATTACATAACCAAAATGCGAGAAGAACAATAAGGAATCGGACAGCTGGGTGTTGGGAACAACTAAAAATCTGAAAGCGATGCATCTGCCTATAATAGGTCTCAATCGTGAAACGTTGTCGATAGATCTCGTATATCTGCTTTCCTGAGAGAGTACAGGTGGGAGGTGCAATTAAAGCCATGATTCGATAACCTGCTCGGCAAAGAGCGAGCTTAACGGGAAGTCGTTTCCGAGTATGACCTTTATTCAGTCGATAGTCTACAACCAAATGTGTTCCTTTTTGACGTAACTCTTCTTGGTGTTTTTGCACCAAAGGTTTAACACCTACATTAACACGCCCTCGAATGATGAAGAAAACTTGCTTATGAATAAACCACTGGGTTAAATCCCAACTATAAAATCCACCATCCGCAAGTACTCCAATAATTCGTTCCTGAGTGAGTAGAGGTGTCAAAAGCCTCTGAACCGTCTTGAAAGTCGAATGCTTCGTTGGGAGAAGTTGGACTCCTAACGTGATTGGTTCGGGTGCATTTAACCAAATGACTGTGATATATTGATAAAACTGGTGGGTACTGGCTTTCTTCCTCCCTTTACAGATATAAGCGGATAAAGTTTTTGCATAATTCGGGTCAGTATGGAAATCGATCGCTAGCAACATTCCTTGCTTCCGAGCAAGCTGGAAGTTCTCAGGCAGACTCTCTAAGAATTGGTAGAAACCAGCTTGTTGCGAGGCTGTTATATCTTCAACAGATTTGGTTTTTAACCATGCTAAAGTAGCTTCACCTGAGGGAATTGGGACGTTTTGTTCTCGTAGATCTCGAGCTTTGCGAGAAATTGAGGTTCGATCTATAGCGCTAAGTAAAAGTAATTTCAATCGATCTTTCATGTTGAAAGGCGAGCTACTTGGGATTGGGTTTAATAAGATTTGAAATTTATCTAACCAGCGTACCACAAACTTTATAAGGGTTGATGTATTTCGTGCTTTCCGTGGCGGAAAGCGAGGTAGTTTTATTTTGTCCATAATGACTACCAATTGCTTTTCTCCACATTTAAGTCTTTCCCCTTCGAGATTTCATGACGATCACCCTCTCCCATAGTTACGAAGTACTGAAGGGATTGACGACTATAAGTAAGGTGAATTATTTGCAGGAAAATTCGAATATCGGACAGATAGGTTTTTTGATTTCGAAATAGACTACAATACGATACGAATGCTAACTCATTTCTACCACTATTTTTGGATGTCAAATAAAGTAATCAAGACCTTTGTATTATTTTCACTTTTTGTGATATTTTTAACACCAGTAGAATCTATTATTGCACCTGCAAATGATGATTGGCAGGTTTCTACTCCAGAAGAACAAGATATATCTTCAGATTTATTGAATACAATGTATTCTAACCTTAAACAGAAACATTCTGACAAAATTCATAACTTAGTAATTACCAAAAATGCTGATATCATCTTTGAGAAGTATTATCTCACAAATGGATCACATCAATGGTACTCCTGTACTAAAACAGTCATGGGTATTTTAACTGGAATTGCTGTAGATCAAGGATACATACCAAGTATTGATCAAAAAGTTATGGCTTACTTCCCAGTCAACAATACCGCAAATTTTGATGAAAGAAAAGGAAATATAACCATTAAACATCTCTTAATGATGAGGTCGGGTTTTGAATGGGGAGAATGGACTAAACCTTATTCTGATCCCTCTAATGTAATATATCCTTGGCAAGAAAGCGCTAACTGGACAAAATACGCCATAAATAGACCAATGGCTAGAATTCCAGGAACAGCATTTGATTATGATACAGGTGGATCTCACATTTTGTCTGCAATTATTCAATCTGCATCTGGTATGGCAACATTAGACTTTGCTGAGACTTATCTATTCAATCCCCTTGGGATAGAAGTTGATGATTGGTTGAAAAGTAATGAAGGCCTTGTTTGGGGAGGAGTTGGACTAAAAATTTCTCCACGTGACATGTTAAAAATTGGTGATCTAATTTTGAATAATGGAACTCGTGGAGGAGAACAAATTGTGTCTGAAGATTGGATTAGGGAGCTTGCTTATACCCCCAAGGAAGTGGACTATATACCCGGGACATTAGAGGTCTTTACTAGTTCTTTCTGGACACATTATGGATATCAAACTTGGATTAGTCCTTCACATTTTGGAACGTATGTTATTTCTGCAAGAGGTTTTCAAGGTCAATTCTTAACTATTCTACCCGAATATAGAATAAGCCTTGTAATGAATGCAGAATTAGATCGAGAAAAAGCTCGAAGTGTAATTAGTGCAATATTAAGTGATTATATACTTCCTGCTGTCACTGCATCTTCTCAAACCTTATCTATTAGTGACGAAATTTCTACAAACACCACCACTGCTACACTCCCATTAAAGATTTGGATTTTCATTGTTCCTTTTTCACTTGTTATAATTAGACATAGAAAGAGAAATAGGAATTGAAGGGGCTTCTTAACGATTTAAAATCATCGCCACCTTTTTTCCTCTTATACAATTCAGATAGTTATAATTTTCTTTTCTCTTTCTAATTTATTATAATTGGGTGTAGTTATTTGATATCACTTCATTTTATGGCCCTCCCAATCATGGGACAGGACTAAATTTTGAAGAAACACCCTTACTCTCTGAACATGCTTTTTTATTGCAGAAGAATGTTGATACCAATAAAAAATGATCTTCAAATCCAAATTTTTTTTCTTGCTAGCACAATTCAAAAAATTCATAACCAAAATTAGTTTTTTGTTACCAAACTGCATTGATACAATTATATCTTAATTCTTTAAAGGAGAAAATTAGCGATGGAAGTAAATCAATCAGATGACGCACCTAAATCCACACCTATTCCACCTAGTCTCACATCCGACTTAATGAACGCCATATTTATGACAATGTTCACGGTGATCTTGTGGATACTCTTCTTTCAGTATTACGGAGTGTTAGGAGCAATTATCCCTCTTTTTCTAGGTGTTTCTGTAGGAACTTTGGTTGGAACTATACTGCTTTTCTTTTTCTCTTATTCTCTTGTTATTCGCTGGTTTGAAATAGCAGCTTATCAAACAGCTTCGTGGCGCACTAATGTGCCTTACATGAATTATCGGACCAAATGTCCATTTCTTGTGCGAAGACGTTTGACTTTTTCATGTAGAGCTGAACAAATTGCTCCTTTTGAGCTAGGAATATTCGAAAAATGCCACAAACAACCCATGTGGGAAGCTTGCTGGCCAGATCGAATCCCTTCAATATTAGAAAAGTACGATGAGGCACCTGCAAACGTGAAACAGCAATTTGCTTTCATTCTCGCTGCAATGAAGGATATAGCTTTTCCTGCAGGGGATAAAATGTATGAAGCTCTTACTAATGATAATTTAGAGGTAGAAGCACGAGTTGCAGCAGGATACGCATTAGAGGAAATGAAAAATGAGAAGGGGATTGAACCTCTCATAGGTATGATGGGCCAGTTTGATCAGCGTAGTGATCAAATGATTCGAGCTATTCTAGGACGCTATCAAGAAATGGCAATCCCTCATTTAATCGAAGCAATTCAAAATTGTGATAATGACATCCAGTGTGGTGGATTTATCGAAATTTTAGGGAAGACAAAACAGGACAGTGTCATCCCTACATTGAAAGATTTAATGGTAAATGATTCTACGGGAGAATATACGAAATTACAAACAATCTACGCCTTGCAAACAATTTCGAGCGAAGAATCGTTTAAAGTTCTTATTTCACACTTGGAGATAGCACCTGAAGAAGAGCAAGTAGTGATCAAGGAAGCATGCTTATCACGAGGAATGGTAAGCTTTCCCATATTGATAGATCTACTATCAAATCGAGAAATATCAGAGGAATATTATGCTCGAGTTGGTGATGTATTAGCAGAAGTCGACGCAGTAACTTATGACAAATTTTTCACAAAATTAGGTGAATTACGGGGAAATGAAACTGTTCAACGACTAGCCTCAATATTAAAAGAGAATACTCCAGAGGAAGAAGAATTTTTAAAAATTCACGAAGTCCTCTCTAAGTATCTCTCTTCTCCAACTTCATTACCAAGTTCTTCTTAGTAAAATTCATTTTCGATAAAGATATTGAGAGAATATCTGCTGTGTTTTCATAATTCATAGTTGAATACGAACTTTCCATCCTAGTTCCTTAAGATTATGGACAAAATCTTTGATAAAAGGTCTTTCACTAGGAGAAACATCGTCTAGCTTGGATATTTTGTTTTGATTAAGCCATAGTTCTATTTGTTGTCCAGGAAAATGAATTGTTCGTAATTTTTTAGGAATATAGTAATTTTGAAGCATAAGATTCACTGTTTAAATCTCTGAGAATTAGATTAATATAAAATATAGGAAGACACTCTAATTTCAAAGAATAATTTCAGGCTGATAAACTCAGGAAAGAAAACTAAAGAATTAAAAGATTAATTTCAATAAATGAAGCCTGAGACTAGTTATCTGGGTAATGTCAAAAAAAAGAAATCACAAAAGTAAACCTAGGATTTTTTGTCGGAAGCCTGGATATTTGACGATCTTTGTCTAAAATTTCCTTCATCAAAGAATTTAGGAGAATATACATTGATAACCATAATTTTTTTTGAATCTGCTCTCGAATTAATTCCTGATTCAGTGCGGAAACATCCATTGATTCGAAAGAAATGGCAACAAAACCTAAAGAAGAAAAATAGAGGAATTTTATTAGATGGAGCTTTACATCGGCCAATTGTAGATTCACTAGAGGATAGAGAAAAGCGTGGAAGGCCAGATATCATCCACCATTCACTATTGAACATCGTTTATTCTCCCCTATTTGAACAGGGGAACGTTCAGGTCTATATACACACTCGTAACGATATTTGTATCAAAATTCCCTCCCAGTGGAGGGTTCCAGTTAACTACAATAGATTTTGTGGATTGTTCTCACAACTTTTACTAAAGCAGAGGGTACCTCTATCAGGTGAACCGATTCTAACGGCCTCACATTGCACTTTAAGCATGTTACTTAATCAATTTAAAGAATTAAATATTTTCTTATGCGATATTCCACATGAAAGCGTTAGAGACTCTGTAATCATAAAAAATTTGGCCGATCTTCCCCCCACCTCTTCTGGGGTTTTTCTGATCGGTGGATTTCAGTATGGAGAAGCAAAATTTCCTTTTTTTAAGCCTCCTCTAAGTCAAAATGTCGTTCTTCTGACCATATATTCCAAGGTAAAACCTGCTTGGGTAATTGTAGCCAAAATCATTAATTGGTTGGAGGCATAAAATCTATTGAAAATTGAAGTACTTGTAATTAGTATGAATCCTGTGAAAATACGGGCAGCTCAAGAAGCATTTTCCAGTTTTTATGACAATACAGTCATTACTAACATTGATTTCACTGAACTTGATCCTGAAGGTCTTCATCTGAAAACACAACCAATTGGAGAAGCCCAGACTTATGAATCGTCAAGATGGAGGGTAAAAAGGGCCTTTAATCACAATTCAAGATTCAACTTCTATGTAGGAATTGAAGGAGGTGTCGTTCTAACACCTCATAATAAACCTCGGATCATTGTTTATAGTTCCGTAAGTAATGGCTCACATATTGAGACGGTAAGAGGATGTGAAATTCCTTTACCTCAACAATTTTATGAACAATTACTTAACTCTCGGCATGCAGAATTGGGAGATCTTATGACTAACATAAGTGGGGTTTCGAATATAAAACAAAAAGAAGGAGCTGTAGGTTTTTTAACTCGGAATATTGTTACACGTTTTGATATATTGAAACAAAGTGTCATGATGGCGCTTATTCCCTTTTTAAATCTCAATTATTTTGAACTAACAATAGACTGAGAAATAAGAAAAATCATTAAAACAGTGCATTCATTTTCTTTAAGTGAGGTTGTTATTAGTTTAGTCTAAAAGGAATATGAGTTTAATGCGGTCTCTTCAACCAATCGATAAATACATGAAGTTTCCCAAACAAATTGGTCAAATTAAACATTGGTTGGATCTATTAGGACTAGAGTACGTTATTTTATCTGATTCACAAGATGGCAGCTTTACGTTTCTTCTTCCAATTAAGAATTGTCCAGATATCAATATCACACTAGAGAAAGACTTTTCCCATATCTCTTTTTTCTCAAACGGATTAACACGTTTGTCAAATGAGTCTAAGGACGTTGTTCATTCTTTCCTTCGGAAAGTCCTGAAAATTCAAGGTCATTATTTTACTGGTAGAGTGATCTCAACTGGTATTAGCGAAGATATTAGGGTTTTTCTTGGATTTAGATTTGATGAAATGTCGATGTACCGTTTTTCTAGGAAGATTCGGGAATTAATTCAATTTGTCCAGGAAATAGCAATTTTGATAGAAAAGCATAAAATGAATGAATTATGGCGAGACACAGAGCAAGAACCTAAACTCCCAGAAATTGACATGCGAGAAAGGATACGTTTCTTGTAAATCAAATTAGAAGGGCTTATTCCTCCAACTGAGAAGAGTTTCAGCCCAGCAAACAGAAACACCAAATATTCCAAAAATAAGTGCGAATAATTCACCTGTGGAGAGAGGAGCTGTGAGGAAAAAGAAAAAATACCCTATAAATAGCACAGAAACAAAAACAGCATAGAAAAAGAAGCGAGGGAGAGTGTAATTACCTATCATGACAAATTGATTTAACGCGCCAATATCAATCTTTTTTACCACTTCATAGTTACCAAACCTATTCTTTCGAACAATTCCTAAGGTTTCGAGCTTATCCAAGTGATAGCTAGAAACGCTGGGAGATGAAAGATCTAAGCTTCGTTGGATTTCTCTAACTCCAGCAGCGCTCTTCTTTCGTAATAAGTAGAAATAAACGTCTAAAGTAGTGCCCTTGATCACAGTTTCATAGTTTATTTCCGAAGTTCCTGTATTTTCTTCATCTGTATTTTCAGAAAAACTTTTGACTCTCCTTAAAGCACGCCTTGTATATTGATGCACCATGTTTGAACCACAACAAAAATCTATGCTTTCTTTTATCAGCAAGATCTTTCTGACAATATTTAAATAAAATACGTTTGGTGTTGTCACCAACACTTTCTAGGGATTTGTGGTAATAAACAAAACTAAAGGAGTTTAGTTACTAAATGACCATTCGATCATCAGAATCAGAGAAGATTGATTCTCTTCGTGATATCCTCTCTTCACTTGAAACAACAGCGCAAGTGAGACCAGAAATAGAAAAATACACTAAATCTCTCTCAAAAAGACTTCTTGCGTTAACTAAGGATTATTATGCCAGCCTGATCTTTCTATTTACTACTCCACTATCATTTCATCAGAGGTTAATTTTTATGCAATTAATTTCAATTTATCCGCAAGGAAGTTCAGGAATTGATTTAGCTCGAGCACTAGGAATCTCTGTTCAATCTAAATCCATATATCGTGATCTTAATGCCCTAGAAAAGCAAGGAATTGTCCGAATTGATGAGGTTCATTCTCGCTTGAAATTAGCATACGCCAATTTTGATAATCAGTTAGTAAATCGATTAGTTGAACTAGTTCAGATCCATGGGGAATCACTACGAGAATTTCTTCAGAATAGAAGCCAAAAAGGGTGATTCTTGTTGTTGTTGTTGCCAAAGCAGAGAGTTCGGAAATACCAGATCGCTCTATTTATAGTTCTAACTGCTACTCTTTCGTCAATGCTTTTTCTGATAATCAGTTTACCCCCAACCTTACAAGCTGTTCGAATCCATTCGCCCATGGCTTCAAGTGAATTCTATGCTGATTATCCTATAACAATTGATCCAATGATTACTATCACTACTTCATTTGTACTTGTTATTGGATTACTAGTACTAATTGAGTCACTTTATCTGTGGGTGCCATCATTAACAGATCTCACAAAAACCAATGGAAAAATGGTTTGGATATGGAGGAGAATTATTTTTCCAGAAAGAATTTTCTCCCTTTTGGATAAGGAAACAAGAATTGTTATACGTCGAAAGCGATCCTCTTTTCTCGGTTGGATAATGAGGGAGTTCACAATGGAGATTTATCTTTCCCGAGAACACCGAAATATCAAACAAATTATTGATTTTACTGGTATTGAGAAAATTATCGACACCCCTACTAATAAAATCCTTGTTAAAACAGTGAAATTAGAACAAATTCCACTTCAGATCATTCAAATGAGGTCAATCTTATCATTAATGAGGTAATCCCCGATAACAATCGGATCAATGGGATAAATTCAAAGATCTAGAAGCTGAAAAATTTCAAGCTAATATAATCTTGAAGTTTTTATATTGTTGATATCTTTGGTAGATCCACTTGTCTGACTGTAGAGTGGCTGGTTTTTTGGGAAATACTCGAATCGTAGCTTACCAAGTACAAAATGATGGGTTTTTTGACCCAGTTGTCTTTAAAAAAGAGAATTTAAAATCCACAGAAGTTTTTATCTTCGTAGAAGAGGGAAGGAAAGAAATTTGGATCTGGATTGGGGAAGACGCGGATGTCCGAACCCGTTTTATCTCTAGCACTGTAGCCTCAGAGATTAGAGGTCACTATGGAATGACCTTTCGAATTAGATCAGCTGACCAAGGAGGGGAACCTGATGGCTTCTGGGATTGCATTGATGCAGTTCCCCAAGAGGGAATAGGTCCGGTAAAGGATTTTGACAAAACTTCTCTAGGTAAAATTCATTCAAAAGAGAGGGTTAAAACGAAGCAACTCATTCCACCTAAAGTTCCTGTTCGGAGTTCTTCCAAACCTGAGCCAAAGCCCAAAACCAAGAAGATTGAAAAAAGTTCCCCCAAAAAAAGAAAAAAGGAAGTTAAAAAGACAATAACGCCTTTAAATGATTTTATTGAAACAAAACCATCTTTGATAACAACTCCCCCCTGTCCTCGATGTGAAAAGGGCTATTTATTGCCATTTTCCCAAATTGTGAATGTAGATTCTCGTAAAAGAGAACTACTGCCATTTGCTAAGTGGGCATGCTCAAATTGTGGTTTTTCTCCAAAAACTGATAAGTTATGACTCCTTTTCAGGTGTTTTAAGCAGTTCATCAAGTTGCCTGCGTTTTTCTTCTGGCATATCTTCCATTACTTTTTGTTGCTGTTCCATTAAATTCTGCATAAATAATGAGTATAGCATAGGTAGCATCAGTTGTGTTTCAATCCGTGCTTCAAAGTCAAGACGAGCATTATCACGATCTTCGATAAGACGCTCTTTGGTCATTGTTCCATTCCCCAATCCTGGAACTGTTTTGTCTTTAATATAATAATTCTTGCCATTATAGCCTAATGGGAATGCTTTACATTCTAAAGGCATAGAATGGTATATATTGCAAAGACGATTCTCTTTATCAAATAAAGAACATCCATTCTCAGAACCAGTAATAACAAGAGTCATGAATGCCTGTTTTTCTTCTGATTCACCTACTTGAAGTGTTTGAAACTTCAGATTTGGAAAAACAGCATTAATTGTACCAGATTTTGTCCAATTACGAATATCCACTAAGGATACAGGAACAAATTCCCGTTTTTCGCAACAGCTTCCACATTTTGTGCAATTGAACACATATTTTTTCTTA
>JBHLPG010000137.1:0-8129 GCA_048939725.1 Promethearchaeota archaeon
ATTCTCTTGGTTATTCTGATTATATTTTCATCTCATCTGAAACCTCCTGAACAATATACTACGATTGTGCCAGCAACTGCTTGTTTGGCTAGTTTCGATCAGAATGGCGATTATATTCCAAGTCCAATAGTCATTGATATTGATGGAGACAACAAGTTTCATATGGTCGCGTTAGCAAGAGGTTGGGAAGGAGATGGATCAGTTGCGACCCCATATATCATCGAAGGGTATTCCTTCATTAATGCGACCTCAACGCTTGTGAATATTCGAAATACGACAATTAACTTCATCTTTCAACATAATTGGTTAGATGGAATCAACCAAGCGTACATAGGGATCTATCTCCAGAATGTGAATAATAGTATCATCAGAAATAATGTTATTCTTGATAATATGGAGGAGGGAATCTTCCTAGAAGTAGCATTTCACAATACTATAGATTCGAATCTCATCTTTCAGAACGGTGAGTCTGGAATAATGTTGAATAAATCTGGATCCAATTCGATCGTTCGAAACTCCATTATAGAAAATGTCAATTGGGGAATTTGGATACCTACAGGTGAAAGCCAGGACAATTTCATCTATCGTAATGATTTTGTATCCAATAGCTGGGGAGCAGCAGAGGATAATGGAATAGGTACCATATTCGAGTATAATTATTACTACCCAGGGTCATTTATAGACCTAGATGATAATGGAATAGCTGACCTTCCTTATATAATCCCAGGAGCCGCACTGAATCAAGATAGTACACCCCGAGAGTACCCCGTCAATGATCGAACCAAGGCATATCTTCCCCCGTATTTGACTCAGATTCGACTTATCAACCCAGATGGAGGAGAGACATTCATTGACTCAGTAGGCATTCTTTGGATACCAGTAGAGCATTCACGTGAACTAAATGTCACTTATACCCTCTGGTACTCCACCAACCGAGGAACATCTTGGCATGTCATAATAGAGAATATTACTGAAAACTGGGCCTACTCTTGGGATGTTTCCAGCATTTCAACTGGATACTGGAACGCTCTCCGAATTGTAGCAACTACATCTGATGGGTTAAGCACGTTTGATGAAACACCATTGGTGTTTGGAATTATCAACGAAGACATTCCCTATACTTTATCCACACCGCAGATCCTTCCTTTGAAAACTGGGCAAACATTATTCGATGCTCCTTATTTCCATCTCGAGTGGAGAGAAGCTATTGATTCTTGTGAATTTCCAGTAACCTATGTAATTTATTCATCAACAGATAATGGAGAAACTTGGACATTACTAAAAGATCAAATATATGATACTAGTTACTTTTTCAGCCTAAATGATTGTCTTCCCCCTAAGGAACAGTGGCCATCGATTCAATCCTACCACCTGAAAGTGAAAGCATCTAGTAATCGTGGGCAAAAGACATCCGAGGATATCATCGAGATTCCAGTCATCCCTTATATTCAAAGCTCTTCTGCTTTCTCTTCTTCCGAACCCATTGGATATTTTTCCCCCCCTTTAAACATCATTCTGCTTGTCCAACTAATTGGAGGTGCAAGTATTCTGGTGTTCATAGTTACCCTCGTCGTGGTGATACGTCGTCAGCAGTTGAAGTAATCATTATTGATTTTTTTATTCTTCTTCAGGGGCTTCCTCTAATATAGCGAGAAATTGAGAATCATAACGGAGGCGTCAGACTTCCTGGTTATTTCAATGGGAAAGAGATGCTTTCCACTCTTGGAAATTATTTGCATTAACAGTTAAAAGGGAGTTATTCAATTTGATATTGATGCATTTTTCAGGAGAATTACCCCTGAAACAGCAAACAAAAATTTGTCATTAGTAAGATTAGTTTGATCCAAAGTGATGTAGGAGGTATCTAAAGGGAAGATTAAGCTAATATGGACACCTTCTATACTTCCACCAAATAAGGCTGTTATTAAGCCATGCCCGAGTACTTCATGAATTATTTCTGAGAATATTCTCATAAAGTAATAAGTAAGAATCAGATAGATATGAGAAGTATTTTCCTTTTTTTTTCTGTTGGAAACTTTCTTGAATCTTGATTAACTATTATTGGTCACCTTGAAAAATTTTGATTCATATGAAATTCTTCAAGAATGACTCAAGTCAATGATTTTGATGAGCACACGACTACCTGGTGCTTTGAATAAATGCCTTATGATTATTTGCCATTAGTTCCCACTTTTTCCTTTCAGAACGAAGTTTAAAAAGATCGACATCTTTAAAAATAAGACCCTCCTCGCCTTTCGGTATGGTTCGGTCAATACGTTCCTTTTCTGGCGTATAAATCAATGAGTCCCCAAATTCCGCGATATTAGCAAAGAAACAATAAGCATAAATGGAACGTCTAGCATCAAAATGGGCAGCTTTAAAATCAGCGGTAACGGGAGTAAATGCTGGATTGAAAATCAAATCTATTGGGGGTTCAAAGTTTTTTAATTCTACTCGTAAATCCATATCCATGAAATCACGACAAATAATGATTGCCATTCGTCCATAAATGGTATCGCAAACTATTGTTTTTCTGGGTTTTTTGCCAACCTCAATTCCTTCGGTAAACCTCTTTCCTTCGTACGTTATTGTGGCTGGAATGTGTTTCTCTTGAGTCCATAAAATACCTTCTGGAGAGATAACAGGACTAAGATTTCGCCTTGTTTCACGATCATGATATGATCCAGGAATAATATACATATTGTATATCCTAGAATATTCCTGTAGTGTATTTAAAAGCAAGGGATAGTTGAGATCAATTGCTAGCTCAGAAAATAGGAGAATGTCAATTTCTTTGGAAACTGCTAACTTGATAATTTCATTGATTTTAGAATTGATTTCTTCGACTTTATTTTCTTTAAGTCCAAACATTTGGGGGTGGAATTCTTCGTAATAATCACTGAGAAAGTTGTTCTCAACAGGTAAGCCAATTTGTGCGATCCCAACTCTGAATTCATATTTCTGTTTCTCTGGTTTATCTTTCAATACATCTTGATAGATAAGTTGATACTTTTTTCTAGAGGGCATCGTCATTTGATAGCTAAAACTACCTTGAGCAGCCATTTTTATAGCGTCTTGGATATATTCTTCAATTCTAGCTACCTTGAGGCGCTCCTGAAGCGACACATTACGCTGAATCAGATCTTGCCATTTCTCAAACTCAATTTCAAAAGTTCTTCGTTCTCCAGCAATTTTCTGTGCCAGTAAGTCAAGATCCTTTTCTGTGGCAGTGAGCTTAGCTTGATCGTAGTATTTTAGGGCTTGTTGCAACTCTCCTTCAATGGTGGCAAATTTTGCGCGCAATAATAACGCCTCTATAATCTCGGGAAACAATTGTTGGTCTTGTGCCATTGTAGAAAATTGTTTGATCAAGGTTTTCGCCTCCGCCCACACTTCAGGATCACCAAAAGATTTCACTTCAAAGAGGAGGAGGTCACAGTAATTAATTATAGCTAATGCTTTCCATTCAAACCACAGAACCTCTTCATTAACAATTTGATTTAGGAGGGTTTGAGCTTGGACTTTATCTCTCATCCGTTTACTCTGTTTTAGAACCAAAGCCTCGGCCAACCGGCTTCTAAGATGGATCTTCTTATTCGGGGTACGGGCATGGAGCTGTTGAAGTTGACTCAGGTACGTTTGTGCTCGAGTTTGATCCTGTTGGTCTAATGCGAGAAGAATAAGATAGAATAAGGTATATGATGACCATAAATCGTTCCCTATCTTCTCCTCTAAGGCTAAACTCCGTTGGAAGCAGTTTAATGCCTTACCCAGCTCGCCTTTAGCACGATAAATTATGCCAATATTGTCTAAGGTCGTGGCAATGTCTTGGAGGTTACCAATGTCATCTTTTAAAGTTAGACTCCGTTGAAGATATTCTAACGCCTTGTCCAGATCGCCTTTAGCACGATAGGCATCACCAATATTGTTTAAGGCTAGAGCAATGTAGAAGGGGTTACCAATTTCATCATAAAAGGCTAAACCGCGTTTATAGTATTCTAACGCTTTTTCCAGCTCGCCTTTAGTACGATAGATTAAGCCAATATTGTTTAAGGATCCTGCAATATCTTGGAAGTTACCAATCTCCTCACGTATGGCTAAACTTTTGTTCCAATGTTTTAATGTCTTGTCCAGCTCGCCTACCTCATAATAGATATTGCCTTGGACATTTTGGAACAAGGCTACCCATGTCCTTGTCTGTCGATCTTTAGCCGTTAAGCCCTTCATAATAGAGTTTCCTTCCTTGATGAACTCTGAAGTATCATCCAGTCGTCCCAGTTTCCATAAGGCATAAAGTTGAGCTATAAGTGACGCCAGTGTCAGAGTTTTATCATCCAGAGACACAGCATTCGTGCGCGCAGCTGTTGCCACCTGTAAGGCGTCTTCTAGCTGTCCCAAAAATCCTAAGGATCGACTTTTGTAATAAAGGCATTCAATTTGTTCATCTTCAGGTAAGGAAGCAAAGACTCCTTGGTCATTCTTCTGTGTTAGTAAGTCTAGGACTTCCTGATATTTGCCGTTGTTATAGAGGTCTTTAAGGGTCTTTACCAGCATTTTAGGTCCTTTTTGTTATTTTTTCATCTGTAATCGCTTGAAGCTGGTGTAAAAATAAATGTTATTTAATCCTTGGTAGAATTGAGAGGCGACAGGAGCCCTAGACACCATCTGCAAGCGACTCAATCGCATCTGAAATTAGGAACAAAATTGTATCAAGAACTTTGCTGTTTCTTTTGGTTTTTCTAGAGGTAAAAAATGATCTGAGTCTGGGATTTTGATCAATTCAATGTTTAAGACCTCTTTATGAAACTTTTCTATACCGGGAATCGGTTAGAACTGATCTTTTTCTCCCCAGATGAACAATTTAGGTGTTTTTAATTCCTTGAGTTCTTCCATAAGTTCCATTGTGTGATTAGTGTTTAAGGTAGAAGCATTTCTAATGAGGCTCATTTTTTCCTCTTCCGTGGAGTAGGGGTTCATCCATCCTTCAAGCATGTCAGGAGTGGCTATTTCTTTCTGGATGATACCTGCCTAGACTATAATTTTTGTTTCTCATGCTTCTCTTTCATTAATACGGCTTTCTTAACATATTGCTGGAGGATTTTTCCCCGATCTTCATCAGAGAGGAGCTGATCAGCCTCGAATAGCTTTTCTATTCGCTCTTTGTGCTGCAATAGTCGTTCAGATTCTAGTAAAGCAAGCTCATGATAAAAATCTAACTCTGCTTCCTCAGCCGTCTGTAGACAATGGTCAAGCCACTGTTTTACTTCAGGAAAACGATAGGAGGCGAGAGCCAATCGAGCTCGTAAAAGATAAACTGAACACAGGTTTCCCTTATGTGGAACAGCCTCGCTAGCAGTCTGCCACTCGTCTAAACGCGAGAAAAGTTGTGCTTGATTTTGATAGGTTTGATCATAAAACCAGGTACGAAAAGCAGATTCTGCTAATGCTTGCCGACAAATCAAGATGAGATCGCTCGCAAGGTCATTGTTTTGGACTGCAGTCTTCCACCCTTCTTCAGCTTCACCCCAATTGTTATTCGTTTCTGCAAGGAGGGCATGAAGCATGGAGGAAAAGGTTGATATCATAGGGTCCTTATAGGGAGGTCGAGGAAAACGTTGAATAAGAGGGCTGTCCGCTGTTAACGTCCCTTGCACTTTATAAATCTGGGCAAGCCGAAACGTAGCATTAGCGATATATTGCTGTGATTCAAGATTATAAAAGGAATCTAAAGCGGATTGAAATTTTTTAATAGCGGTACCATGATCTCTTTGATTAAACGCCGTAATACCCTCATCGCATACCGATTGAGCTTGAGCTTCTGCTTCCAGCAGAGTAGAATAATTCGGAAGATCCGCATTACGAATCCTAATTGCTGTTGGGTAATCAGGAGCATCTAAGCTGGAAACAAGTGTCTTTCGATTGTATTTGTTATAGACGACGAATACCAATCCACTAAAGCCAATTAGGAGAAGAATAAACACAGCTGTTCGATGAATAACACTAAAACTAAAAATGGGAAAACTCCAAAAGTCGCGAGGATCCGTCCCAGCAATGCATTCGGCTCTATTGGAAATACCATCTTGGTCAGCATCAAGAGCTGCATCAGAGGAATCGTTAGCATCGAAATTATGTTTAAATTCTAATAGGTTGATCATCCCATCCTCATCCTCATCGCTATTAGCATCACTGGGATCAGTAAGGTTAAGCCCCATCTGGAATTCCCACCCATTGGACATCCCATCCCCATCCAAATCCTTCAATGCGTCAGTTTTATCAGTAGCATTTAGTCTCAACCGAAACTCCCACCCATTAGGTATTCCATCCCCATCCAGATCCTCTTCAGCATCACTCGGATCAGAAACATTTAATCCCATCTGATATTCCCAGAGATTAGTCATATTATAGGGATCATTGTCTAAATTCTTGTACGAATCATCGTGTAATGGATCTAGTCCGATAGGAACTCCTGCATACACTCTCCAATGGGAATATTCATAACCATCTGGTATACCATCATCATCACTATCAGGATCACAAGGATCCGTATAATCATGACTCCGGTTTATTGGATCACCAGGGTAATCAGATTCTGCAAGGTTGGTTAAACCATCATTATCTGAATCAAGAAAAGAATCGTTAATGAATCCGTTCAAGGAGAAAGTATACTCATATAGGTTAGACATCCCGTCACGATCGGAGTCACCGTCCTCATCCTCATTCACAATATCAGACTGATGGATATATTCCCAGAGATCAGGTAAAGAATCGTCATCAGAATCATTCAACTCCGGATTAGCGTTCTCTAAGCACTCGATGCTGTTTATCAGCCCGTCCCCATCAGAATCTGAGAAACCATCCCAAAAATCGGTAGGATTCAAGGAATGATCTCGTTCCCAAGTATCAGGCATCATATCTAAATCACTATCTGCTGGGAGAGGATCAAGATCCCAAAACAGAAGGGTAGCATCTCCTTCCCCTGAAATTAAGTGAGTTGTATTACAAAATTTTAGTGATAAGACTTCCTGAGTATGTTTTTTCCACGTAGAAAGAAGAGTCCCATCAGTAGGATCCCAAAATTGGATAGTCCCATCAATAGAGCCAGTGACAAGATTTAATTCATTTGGAAAGAAAGCCAGAGAACGAGGTCTGGTTGAAGCCATAAATCCCACAGGTTTAGACAAAGCTCTCTGAACGTAATAAACTTTGACTAGATTGTCCCAGTTAGCAAAAGCAAGTTGAGTTCCATCAGAAGAAAAAGCAACAGAGGTGATTCGACTGAAACTGTAGAAAGTATCATTAAGGGTTCCAGATGGGATGTTCCATAGGAGAAGATTGAAATACACACTACCACTACTCGCAAGTAGACGACTATCAGGGGAAAAAGCTAATGTAGTTACTCCAGAATAATGACCCATCAAATTTGCAAAGTGTGTCATATCAGCTTTATCAGTCACATTCCAGAGGTTGATGACCCCATAGGCATCTCCAGAAGCGAGCCACCGGCCATCAGGAGAAAAAGCAACGGAAAATACACTACTAGAATGGCCAGTTAAGTTGTATTGGTTCTGCCCATTAGAAACATTCCAGAAGGTAATATTACCATTCCCACTCCCCGCAATCACCCAGCGACCATCAGGAGAGAAGGTGATGGGGCTAGCAACGACAGTTTCAGTATGACCAGTTAAATCATATTTTTTTTGGCGACTAGTAGTATTCCAGAGCTGAATGAGACCATCTCCACGCGATGCTGCTGCTAATGTCCCATTAGCGCCAAAAGCTATCGAGTTGAACGATGTATCTGGAATTTGCCATCTCACCATCTTAGGATGGGTTGAAGCAACATACCATAGAAATAGTCTATTCGATGTCAAAAATCCATCTCTATGCGCGCGAAGTGAAGCAAAAATTGAACCACTAGGTGAGAAGACAAGCTCACCAGATTGTTCAGTTTCAATGACGTGTATGGTCATCCTATTCATCAGGTCTGAAAGAATAATATGTGTTTCGTTACTAAAAGCCAATATCGTCCCATCGGGAGATATATCAACGGAAAAAATCAACCCAGGAGACGAGATAGGTGAAAGTGTATCATTCATACCAGAAAGGTCATGAAATCTAATCTCACCATT
>JBHLPG010000137.1:8229-9790 GCA_048939725.1 Promethearchaeota archaeon
TGGAATGAAGGGTCATGGACGCGCTCATCAGGATCACTAAATATCGCTGAATCGTTTAGTTGGGAAACTTTAACTCCATTCATTACCTCCCATATTCCAATACCATAGAAGTAAGAAGCTGCTGCAATATATCTTTCATCTGGAGAGAAAACTACAGACATAACCTGAGGGAAAGTATCGTGAGTAAAATAAATTTCCGATGGAAATTGTGCCCTCCGCCATATACTCTTCCAATGAACCATGTCAAAGAGTACCACTTCATCACGTTCTGCAAGACGCCCGGCATACGCGAGAAAACGACCACTGGGAGAGAAGTCGACTGCGATAATATGGCCAGTTACTTCTTCGATACTGTTAAACCTTTCAGCAAATTGTGGATAAAGTTGGTTCACTTGAATCTGTTGTTTAAAATTTCCTAAGCCAGCAGAGGCATCATTAGGTGGAAGCTGAGGTGAGTTGGAATCAATTTTCTCATGAGAAGAGCCTGAAAAAGATAGAAAGACCATCGGAGGCACTAATGCGCTGATCCAAGTGACTCCCAAGAAAAGAACAGCTAAAAAGATTAATCTTCTCCGTAAAAGAGGGTCGAATATTGTATTAACAAAAGAAATATCCCTTAGAACGATTTTGCCTTGCATTAGAAGGTGATCTCCATTACCCTATCGAGTATAGCCTTAGAAAAATTCAATCCTTATTAAGGTTATAGAGAACACATATTTCATGAAAAGTTGGTTTTTGGAGGATTGTGGATATTACAAACCTTATACCGAGGATATTAGATGTAAATGTCTTGTTATGGAGTATGCAAGAAAAGAAAAAATAAGCCTGCATAGATCCTTTTAAACCCAGAGTTCTTTTAAGTTCCCATCACACGACACAATAGAATATCTTTTATCAATCAAACCATGCTTTCTCCTACTCATTTATGATTTCCCATTTTTTGGGTTTGACAAAAGAATTTCTGAATCACTCGAAGGGTGAAGGGGGAAATTCAAACATTCTGGTGGTGTTACACAGGGATTGTTTTAAGGCCGCTTTCAAAATAATAATATCTGCTTTTTAGTCGGGAGTCCGATAAAAATCCGTAAAGTTCGGGATTGGGAAGCCTTAAGTATGAGATGACCATTCATACTAATTACTTATCATTTTTACCCTGTAATGCAACCTCCTTTACCTATTCGTAGATTTTTTCAGTATGGAGGGTTTATTTGGGTAAACAAGTGACCCCCTAACTGGGAGGTCGAACAGTTATGAATGATCCCCCGAGAGAAGAAATTCCCGACATACAAACCCCCGAGGGTGTGGACGATCTCTACTACACTATGATCGCTCCACTTCTCGGCGACTTTGTGTTCTCGCGGGGATTTACTCCACACAAGGTGTTACATCGGGGGCCCGACATCTCTTCGTTGATCAAGTTCTTCAATAGGGAACTTTATCACTCCCAACAGCTATATAACTTCGCCTTGTTGTCAGGGCCTGTTGGGACAGGGAAGCACCTCGTTGCACATACGGCGATTCAAAGTCTTCAACTCTTGCTCGAAGCGATCTATCAGGTGGT
>JBHLPG010000138.1:0-9788 GCA_048939725.1 Promethearchaeota archaeon
CAGCCCCTAAAAAAGCTAATGCCATCTTTCCTGCTTTAGTTTCTGGGCCTGAAGTATTTGGATACATTGAGCTAAGTTTTCGCGATATTAAACGAGTTATGTACAAATTTCGAAATAATCCCATTACACTAATATTTAAGGCTATAGAAAAAGAAAAGCCAATTGAATCAAAAATAAATACCACAATCGATATAGCAAGTCTTGAAGAAAGAGGAATGACTAGAATTCCATGTTCATTAAACCTTGGTGAATTGTATGGTGAAATAACTGTAAAAGTAGAGGCAATAACAGCAACAAATGAAAGTCTTTTACCCAAGAATTTTTCTTTCAAATTAGTCCGGAAAGATGAAATTGCCATAAATCCAAAAGAATTTTACGTTACAGGAAATTACGGACTTGTAGAATGTATTTTCCAAGCAGTTAATGAGTCAAAAGATTCAGAGAAGGGGGAACTCGAAGTTAATCTTGTAACTCAATCTTCATCAGATCCAGTACCAATTTACTATACAAAATTTAATTTGAAGCCGAATGAGAACCTGGAATTAGCGCGAAGTGTAAATTTATTAATTAATTACCAACATAGTCCCTTCTACATTGTAGCTCAGACCACAATTGGCCGATTTAAGAAGAACCGAACATTTAAGACAATAGGACCAATAAAACCCCTGAAAGAAATATGTGTCGATTGGAACTTTACAGTAGATCCAACAAAAAGAACTAATCTCTGGGAAGGAGTAGAACCAAAGAAACAATACGAAGTAAACTTTGTTTTCCATTTTATCAAGTCAATGCCGTATGCAACAATAACAATAAATGTGAATACTCTCCCAGGAGGGCAAACAAAACGATTAGCAAACTTTCGGATTAAAAGAGATATTGATGCGGGAGATGAATTTGTCGTTCCAAATATTAAGTTCAAAACTCCTAAAGATTGTGGATATCTCTATTTTGATGCTGAAATAAGAAATGAAATGGGAATTATTCCAATAGATCTCATTTCCGATCCAATTGGAGTTCAAACTAAAGGTATACAGGCAGCTACGTATGAAGAGAGGCTTGATTTAACATTATAGATTAAGCACAGAACTATTCGAAATAAAATTAGCTTAAAAAAGATTAAGAATAATGCTGTAGAGTAATGTTAGTTAAACAAGTTATACGTTAATTTTCAATTAAATCTGAAGAGGATTAGTTATGGTTAAACTTAATGTAGTAAATGTAGGTAAAATTGAAGGCCGTGCATATTTACACCCCTCTGATATTAGCAGTGTTGGCGTTGAAGAATTTGATTTTGTGAAAATATCAACAGAATGGGAAGATTGGGGTGCTGTTCAAATTTTATCATCTGATGAAGTAGCGAAGGGCACTATCGCTGTTGATGATAGTGTACTCAATTCAGCGAATATTTCAGATGGCGATTCTGTGGAAGTAGAGCCTGCAAAAATTGCTGCAGGCATTAAGTCTATTAAACTTGGAATTGAACCCCTTGCAGGCCAAGAAGTTGAAGAAGCTATTTTATGGATTGCTACAGAATTTGAGGAACTATCAAAAGTACTGCGGAATCGCCCAGTGTTTAATGGATTACAAATAGCGTGGGAAGATTGTCCGATTGGAAGTATAACAGTTCGATTCATGGGTTCTGAACCACCTATTCAAGAAGGTGAAATTGGGATCGTGGATCCAACTGGTCGAGAAGTCGAAATTAATATCATTCCATTCACTGAGATGAGTTTCAATGCGATCCTTGTTCTAGACGTAAGTGGAAGTATGCAAAAGAAAGATATGAAAGTACAAAACATCAGTGGAGCTCTTGAAGGACTGAAAAAAGGATTAGAAGAAACAGAGGAATTAGCAACATTCCTTGGGAGATTTGAAGAAGGAAAAAAGGTTAGTCGAGTAGATGCTGCAAGTTTTGCGATAATGCTGTTCATGAGCCTTAAAATTGCGAAGGGTTGGGGTGAACAGGTACAACTCATCACTTTCTCTGGAAACGTCGAAAAGTTTGCTCTAGGTGACTCCCAGGTTATCTCATGTGTAGGTGAAACTAAGAAGGCTGGAATCGAAAGTATAATTGGTCACGTTGTTCAGAAAACCGCTGAAAGTTCTGGCCTTACCTTCTTAAGTGGAGCGCTTGATGAGGCATATAATAGTATTGAGAATTTCGAAGTGAATCCAACAATTAACAAAAGAAATCCTACGATGATTATCGTTTTGACAGATGGTAATCCTAACAAAGGTAATGGTCTAGGAGTCAATCCAATTCCAGTAGTTCGGAATAAGATAGAGGATATTCCAGAAGCTGTTCTCTATGCAATTGGCCTTGGAGAAGCTGATAGATTGATGCTTCGACGTATAGGAGAAATTGGACGAGGTGGTTCATTGATGGCTGATGACTTAGAAATGCTAGTTGATTTTTACGATTCATTAGCTCAAAATTTCCAAATGGTCGTAAAAATGAAAAAAGAAGCAGCAGAGTAGTTTAATAAAACTGTGAACCACGTGCTCAATACCGAGGCACTAAGATATCTTTCAGAGTTCATCAACTATAGCAATGAGCTTGGAAATAAAGCGATTTTCATTGTTGAAGGAAAAAGAGATACTGAAACACTCCGTTTATTAGGTTTAACAGGTAAAATCATTGAAAAAGGACAAAGATCCCACCAAAAATTAGTAGATCTGGTTTTTGAAGCCCAAACTATTGTAATTTTGACTGATTTCGACCGTAAAGGAAAATACATACGTAAGGCTCTCATAAAAGAGATTCAAAGTAAGAAACATCATGGAATAATTGATAACTATGCCAGACAACTACTATTCAAATTATGTAGAGCATTTAGAATCACTGAAATTGAGGACCTTGATCGGTTTGCCCCGAAATTCCAGAAGTAATTCCATATAAGATTTCGCAATGATTACAACTAGCATGAAAAATTAAAACCTCTCATTATCATTTTTGGTATGTTAGTCCATATAATCTATCTCTGTTTTTTTTAAAACTTAAATCTAATAACTAATTTTCTTTAGGTATATATTTATAGATTGTTTTAAACAGCCTTCCTCCCCATCCTGATATGGGTTTGGGGTTTTATTATAGGTGGGATCATTGTTGAAATTTAGGATTCGCGAAATCTCAATGGAACCAAAGGATATCGTCATAATTTCACGTCTAAATAACGAAAACGTCGTTCCACAAGCCAGATATCGTCTTTCTTTTGGTCAAAGGGAATTATCAGTCAATCAGGTTCTTAAAGTTGAAGATTGGGTCAAAGAAGATGAGATAGGCCTCTCAAACTCTCTGATAAAAATTTTAGGAGCAAAAGAAGGTGATGAAGTATTTTTACAAACACAAAGCCGTTCGACATCAACAAGCTATTCTTTAATTAAACAACGGATTCTCCAACAAGGTAGGATCTTCAATAAAGCTGAAATTGATCAAATTATTGGAGACATTACTTCTGGAGTCCTCTCTCCTTTAGAATCGTCAGTTTTTATAACATCTCAGATTTTTCAAGATTGGAATATTTCTGAAATTGAATATCTAACAAAGGCTATTGCGTGCTCTGGCCAGATGATAGATTGGAAAGATACTATCATTTTTGATAAGCATAGTTTAGGAGGTGTTCCAGGTAACAAAGTTTCTTTATTGATCGTACCTATTATTGCTGCTGCTGGATTAACAATTCCAAAAACGAGTAGTCGTGCTATTACTAGTCCTTCTGGAACTGCTGACACGATGGAAGCTTTCGGATGTGAAATCGAATTCTCTGTTGATGAAATAGTTGAAATCGCAAATCGAATTAATGGACTTATTGCTTGGACTGGGGGACTGAATATTGTCCCAGCAGATGAAAAGATTATAAGAGATGTTCAGTTTCCATTGGGGGTAGATCCTGAACCAATGATGATGGCATCAGTGTTGTCAAAAAAAGTTGCTATGGGAGTCCACTTCTTAGTGCTAGATATTCCTACTGGAGGCGGCACTAAAGTTAAAAATATGGAAGCAGGCAAAAGAATCGCTCATCGATTTGCTGAATTAGGCCAACAGCTTGGTATTCGTATCGAAAGTGGAATTACATACGGAAGTAGTCCAGTAGGTCATGCTATTGGTCCTGCTCTTGAAGCGCGCGAAGCACTTGCAGCCTTAATTAACCCTCAAATAGCCTCCGATTCGTTAATTGGGAAAAGTACCTCACTTGCAGGAATACTTTTAGAAATGTCTGGTAGAGCAATTCGAGGTAGAGGCCAGGATTCAGCACTAGAAATATTGAATTCAGGGAAAGCATATAGGAAGTTCCAAGAGATTTTAGAAGCTCAAAGCGCTGACTCTAAAATTCAACCAGAGGATATTGAGATAGGGAAATGTATGTACGAATATGTAGCTCCCCAAAGTGGTTGGATTGTTGAGATTAATAACAGAATAATTTCAAGAGCAGCACGAGCCGCAGGAGCTCCAATGGATAAACGTGCTGGGGTATATTTCCTAAAAAAGAAAGATTCTGTCAAAAGGGGAGAAGTTATTTTCCGACTATACGCTTCAGATGAGAAGAAACTATTAGCAGCAGAAGCAGAACTAGTAAAAAATGTACCTCTTATAATAGAAGGCATGTTACTTGCTCGAGAATAATTTTTTATCAATTGGAATAAATTAGGATAATTAATCATATCCTAATTATGTTGGCTAAGTACCTGTGTCAAACCTTCAAAGCCCAATTATTGTTATTTTAACTGATTTCGACCGTAAATGACGACATTTCCGCAAAGTGATCACGAAATTCCAAAAGTATTTCTATGTAAGTTTCATAACAATTACAACTAGCACAAAAAATTAAAACCTCTCATTATCATTTTTAGTTTATTAGTCCATATATTCTATAATGCGGAGAATTCGTAATATAATGATTAGGTGTTTGAAATGCAAGCTATAATGAAAACTAAACAAGAAAAAGGCTTTGAAATAAAAGAAACCGACGAACCTGAAATTGTTCATGGAACAGATGTGAAATTTAAAATTGATGTAGCCTCTATTTGTGGAACTGATCATCATATGTGGGTGTATGATGCATGGGCCCAAAAAAGATTACCCCCAGCCATACCATTCATTGCTGGACACGAAGTTGGAGGAACAGTTGTTGAAATCGGTCCTGACGTAATAAATATTGAAGTAGGGGATAAAATTTCAATGGAATGTCATGAGGCTTGTGGAACCTGTTATCAATGCCGTTCAGATCGAATGCATATCTGTAGAAATACAAAAATCTTCGGAGTAGATAAAAATGGAATCTTTGGTGAGTATGCAGTAATTCCAGAATTAAACGCATGGAGAAATGATCCTGATTTAGACCCAGCGCTTGCATCTCTCCAAGATCCGCTTGGAAATGCAGTTCATACAGTTCTACCGAAAGGATTAACCGCAGATGAAGGGATTGCTGGCAAAAATGTGTTTGTCGTAGGATGTGGACCCATAGGACTAATGTCAATTCCTGTTGTAAAGATGTTTGGAGCAGCCCAAGTTTTTGCGAGTGGTGGTGGAAGAAATATGCAAAGACTTGAAATGGCCAAGCACTTAGGAGCAGATTTAGTACTTAACGCTCGAGAAGAAGGAGATAATATCCCCAAGATTATCAGGGATGCTACTGATGGGAATGGAGTGGATATTGTGCTTGAAATGTCAGGTAACGTCCATGCCCTTCGCCAAGGATTAGAAGCATTAACATATGGAGGACGAGTGTCATTATTGGGCTTCTTCCCTGGCCCAATTGAATTTGATATTAATACATTGATGGTAAGCAAAGGTGCGAGCGTTTATGGCATTGCAGGTAGGCGTATGTTTCAAACTTGGCAAGTGATGAGAGGAATTCTAAAATCCAAAGAATTTCAGAATCAATTAAAGAAGTTGATAACGCATCGTGTGAAAATGGCTGACTGGGAGAAAGGAATGATCGAGATAGATGAAAAAAGAGCAATTAAAGTTGTGATGGATCCGTTCTAGAACTCTTAAATCCCAAAAAGCCTATTTAAAAACCCCTTCTTTTTAAAATGCTTGTGCCATTGCCGAAGGATTTCATCACTACAATCATAAGGGCCCGTTAACGCGTAGAATTCAATTCCCGTATTCACAGCGACTTTTCTTAGATATTCTCGATCAAGTTGAGATTCAGTAATTTGTACAGTTTTAATTTTCTCACCTACATTGTAGAACGTTAAACGATAGCCCTCTTTTGTTTTCTGCATCTCACAAAAGTGATTTCTGCTTGATGGAACCTGAAACCGAACTTTATTATTACTGGTTACCACAAAAACACATCTAAACCATTAATCTCAAAAAGTTTATTCATCTGAACACAGATTTGTCAATGGATATCCATTTCAAAAGAGAATTTCAACCTTCACAAATAATAAAAAAGCACTTTGTTGATTATTCAGCACTGGAAGAAGTAGCTCCTTTAAGTGAATAGTAATCTCTGAGGGATCAACTCTGTGTATGGGTGATTAAATTGTCAGAAGTGCAAAAGGCGTTAACAAAGGCAAAAGAAAATGAACAAGAAGGCAGTTTTGATAAAGCTGCTCGTAATTATTTTACTGCTGCTAAGCTGACAAACGATATTAGACTCTATAACAGAGCTTTCTTTACTGCAAGGAAATCAGGTCGTTCTGATTTAATGTTTGAAACAGCTAAAAGTTATCATGAAATGTTGGATCAGGAAGGAGAACAAGCAAAGGTTAAAGAGTTATTACCAACATTTTTAGAGATTTCTGGTCGTGAGCGTGATCGGTTAGCAGAAGAAGCTCCTGAGGAAATGGTCGGAGTTTTAGATTGGACTGTTTCTCTTTTTCAATTGGTTGGAAAACCAGAGGCAGCGTATGATTTCTCAATACAAACAGGAGATGCTTATTTCTCGTTTGGACAACAATTATTGTCTTCTACTTCCCTTATTGGAAAGGAAGAGAAATGGCAGAGAGGTTTAAATCTGTTTGATAAAGCCATAGAAGCTTATCAAAAAATTAGAACGGATACTCAATCTATAGAGAAAATTCTCGATGTTAAACTCAATAGAATTACTAAGTTAATTGATATTGGTCGTCATGTGGACGGAATTGAAGGAACTACAAATTTGATGGATTATCACAAATCTCTGGCTGAATTAGTTCCTTACTCTCGCGAAGTACTTTCCTCAAAAATAGCTGAAATCTTTGCAACAAAAAGTATAGATTATGCTCAAGATAAGAAATTTGACGTTGCAGATGTATTAATGAAGACAGCAAGGGCTGGATTTGAAAATGCTGGAAAACTTACTGAGATTCCACCATTTTTATGGCGGTTTGCTTTGATCTACGATACACATAATCAAAAAGATCTCTTTTTTAATCTTACAGATACTACATTCGACATGGCTTTGAAATATGAAGATGAATCAGTTCAACAAGCAATTCTAGGATATCTAGATGAGCGTGCAAAGGCAACATGTGAAAACATCATTGGTTCCCGTCTTCTGATGGTCAAAAAAGGCCCTATTGAATTTCAAAATAATGATGGAGTACAATACCTACTTAGAAGCATGGAGTTAGCAAAGAAAATTAATAAGAAGGAAATTATTGACGAGAAATTAAAATTCCTTTATAATTATGGGCAAAGAATGTACGAAAAGAAATTAGCAAAACGGTCTCTTCCGTATTTTGAATTTTGTGCCCAGAATTGGTGGTCTACACAGGAGGGATCAAGCGAAACGTACGAAATTCTTAACTATCTAGAATCGAAATTTGGAACGCTAATCACTGAAGGTAAGTTCAATCAGGCTTCAAGGCATCTAGGAAGTATAATATCAATTAAAATATTTATTGGAGACTCTGAAAGTGCAGGTGTCTCCGCATTTTCTTTTGCTAAAACAGCGGGGGAACAAGGAAAACAAGAAATAGAATTAGAGTTCCTTAAACGCGCGTATGATGGTTTTGTTGCTGCTAAAGCTACCTCGAAATTACAAGAGATGTTTGACTATGTCAACCGTCAACTAGATCCAATTTTTAACCTTGATTCAAAAACAAAAGAGCCTAGGGAGAAGTTTATACAGCTGGGAAATGTAATATCCGCGTCAATCTCAGAGGAGACCCAAGGGGGATTTCTTCAGGCAACTACTTTCAAAGCTCTAAACACTGGATTATTAGAACTTGGAATAAAAACGGTTGATGAAGCGTTTAACGTTATAAAGAAATATGATCCTAAAGAAGCTGCAGAAATTTATTTCAAGGTCGGTTCTCTACTATTAGAGAAAAATATGGAGAAAGCACTTGACTTGGTTGACAAATCTACTAAATTCGCTTTAGAGGTTGAATCTTTGGGAGAGATAATTAATCGTAACCTTGCATATCTTGAAGAACAGACTCTAAACTTACCAGTTTTGTCCCAAAAGCTACTGGTAACCGATAAGCTCGAAACTTTATCCAGTCTTACTAAAAATATTGACAGATTTAATGCTTTTCTGTTTAATTTCACAAAACACCTTGCAGAAAGAGTCAGTCAACCAGATTTTTTCTCTGAAACCAAGAATTTTATTGCAAAAACATTTTATGGATATTACACTGAAGATCCTAATCATCCAAAGCTAAAAGAAATAATAGCTTGGACTAATAGTCATATCATGGAAGGATACCCAGACTCGCAACTCCCTCAAATGTATGAGCTAGCTTTGCTTAATTTAGCTTTTCATGAGAAAATCAATCAAATGCAAGAGTATATTGATTTCTTCTGGCCACTCTTTAACAAGTTTGTATCCATTGAGGATTTTTCACACTCTATCGCTTATTTTAAACAAACTCATGAAACATTGAATCGAATGAATGAATCAGCAGAGTTCATCACAGAATTTACAAGCCAAGTTGTCGCAAGTCTTGATCGGGGAATCAAACCAAAAATAGCTGATGAGAAATTTGATGATGCTTGGCCTCTCCTAGAAGGACTCTTCTCAATTCTTAATGAAGCGGAATTATCTTCTCAAGCAGTAGATTTATATCGAAATAATAGTAAACACTTTGCCCCACATCGCTTAGATCTAGCTTTGACAATGTGGAGTCAAGCAATTGATACAGCAAAAACTATCAACGACACTGAGTCTATAAGCTCAATTGTAAAGACAATAAATGATGAAATTATCCCTTTATATGTTGAAAGAGGAATCTCACGTGCAGTAAACCAGTTATATTCAGCAGTAGCTACTGGTCACCAAACATTGGGTGATACAACTGGAAGGCTAGCAACAATGTTAGCTGTCACAAGATATAATCTATCTCTTAGCGATTTTGAAGCTGTTAATCAATTTGGCGTAGAGGGATTCGAATTAGCTACTAAATCACAAAATGAAGAATACCTCTTCGAATTTTCCAATATGTTTTTTGCTGTAGGAAGTGGATTATTATCAGTTGATCCTGAAACTGGTGTTGACTTAATAAAAACTGCCTCAGACTATTTAAGGGAATATGGTCCCCAAGGGTACGATCATTATCTAACAAAAATGGCAGAAATTTTTGAACCACTGTATAATACCCCTATTACTCAAAAAGTTGCTCAAAATGAACGTGCAAAGATCCTCCAATATTTTAAGGACTCTGGAAAGAAAGTGGAAGAAGGAAGATTCCTTGTAACAAGTGCAAAATTGAGTTTCCAAGCAGGCAATATTAACGAAGGATTAGATTTAATCTCACAGGCTACAGGTATTTTGAAAGAATTAGAAGACGAAGATGGCTTAGGTGAGATAGTTAGTGTCTGTTTAAAAACTGCAGCAAACTATCGTGTAGGT
>JBHLPG010000139.1:0-9661 GCA_048939725.1 Promethearchaeota archaeon
GGATTTTTCATTTTTTCTAAGATATTTCTCCAAGTAGAAAGAGTGGGTAGTTTTTTTGGGCCTATTTGTAGTTTGTTGAACAAACTTGTGAGGATTTCTTCTTCTAATAATTGAAACGGATACTCATAGATAATTGGGACATCATGTCCAGAAATTACATCAGATGTGGAGATATTACAAAAGAGGGCAACTTTTTGGCGGACGTCAAGTTTTAAGGGTGTTTCTGACCGACATAATAAAATATCAGGTTGTACACCCATTCCCTGTAATGTCTTAACGCTTGCTTGCGTTGGTTTAGTCTTTTGTTCTCCAACAACGGCTAGAACAGGTATTAAAGTGACATGTACCCAACAGAAATCAGATCGATCACAGCTCAAAGCCAATTGCCGCAATGCTTCAATAAAATATGCGTTTTCAATGTCCCCCACTGTTCCCCCTACTTCGACAAGGGTAACATCTACAATATCATCTTTTTGACGTATCCAAGAGATGATTTCATTTGTTACATGTGGTATAAACTGTATGTCTTGTCCAAGAAATTCTCCCTGTCTTTCTTTTTCAATGATATTTTGAAATATTTGCCCCCCTGTTAATGATGACCATGAATCAAGGGATGCATTGAGAAATCTTTCATAGGTTCCAAGATCCATATCTGTTTCAGTTCCGTCATCAAGGACAAAAACTTCCCCGTGTTTGAATGGATTTATTGTACCGGCGTCAACATTTAAATATCCGTCAAATTTGATAGGTGCAACTGTGTAACCTGAAGCACTAAGGAGTTTTGCGAGAGATGCAGCTAATAATCCTTTACCCAAACCGCTCATAACTCCTCCAGTCACAATAATATACTTGTTGGATATTATAATCACCTATGAGGCTATTGAAATAACATATTAAAAAATCATAAGAACCTGATATATTTAATGGTTATAATATCACTTATGAATTTAATTATTATAGTAAAATGCCCTTTACCATTTTTCTAAGGATATGAACAAAAATGATTCCAAAAAAAGAATTTAATGGGCCAACTGTTGCCTGGGTTCCAGCACCAGTTGTATTAGTCTCCTGTGCAAATGATAAAGTGACCAATATTATCACAATTGCCTGGACTGGTGTTGTATGTTCAAAACCTCCACTCATATCAATTTCTATCCGCCCTTCGAGATTCAGTTTCGAACTAATTGCAGAAAACGGTGAATTCGTAATCAATATCCCCACATCAAACCAATTGGAGGAAACAGAGTTCTGTGGCAGAAAAAGTGGAAGAGACATCAATAAATGGACACACTGTAGTTTTACTCCAGTAAAAGCAACGAAAATATCAGTTCCTCTTATTAAGGAGTGTCCTATTAATATTGAATGCAAAGTAGTGAAAACTATTACTGAAATTGGAACTCACACAATTTTTATTGGAGAGGTCCAAGAAGTACATGTTGATCCTCTGCTAGCTCCAAAATCTGTCTTAGATGTTGTACCACTCTGTTATTCACCTAAAGCTGGAATTTTTGGAAAATCCCTAGCCCTCGGTGAAGAAATATAAACATAAAAGAGAAATTTTCAAAAAAGATTGTAGGAAAGAGTGAAAATGGATCTGTCCTCATTAATTAATTTCTATTGTCGAAAGATAGGTATTTGGTTTCTAAGTCTTCTTCCTGTTATTCTCGCCATTATTCTAATTGGTCTTGCTTTTTTACCTTCAGATAAAATAGAAGAATTCACATTCTTCTATCTTATAGCATCACTAATCTATATTGGGCTAATCATTGTAGCCATTCCCTTTTCCCTTAATGGTTTCTTCATGGAAAGAGCTTTCAACGGGGAAATTCGGAGGATCACCGGTTCTGGGTTATTAATCCGAGGAGTAGAGGGTTTTAATGAGATTGAATCATCAATCAAGTTACTCTATCGTAGTTCCTATAGTATAACTGGAAGTATTATTATATCCTATTTCGTTTTTATTTCGGCTTATTTATTAGATCCAACCACTGCGTTGCTCGCTCGATTTTTTGTTTTTGTCGCCAGTATTGGTTTACTTGCCATATCAAGCGGAGCATCACTCCTCTTGCGACTTCCTGATAAATCTGCTTTACAACCAGGAGGATTGATGAGATTTTATTCTCCTAAAAGTATAAGTCTCAAATTAGATAATATTCTAACTGATTCAATATTTACTCATCTTGATCCTATTACAAGAATTCGTATGGATGAATGGTCAAAATCAATTCAAGAACATCTGAATTCAAATTATATAAACAGCTTAGAAGATCAAATAAGACTTGAACGTGCTCGAGAAAAGATATTCCTAATGATTTATCTCAAAGAATACATTCCAGAACTGATGACTGAGGAAATTTTTCAAAGAGAAATATTAGAGATTATTGATCCAAACTACTTAGATGAGTTTACAAAAGGTTCTGATTCTGGTATTTCATTAAAAACTTTGATAACTGTAATTCGTGACATAGAAGATGAAATTCCAGAGATTTTTGAGTTAATACAACGGATATTTGTGTTAGTCACTGATAACTTGCGCTATCTGCAAACGGGGGAAGAATTTGTTACCATTTGTCACCCTACAGAACACATCGGCAATATTGATCCATTTAGGATAACTGTTTTCATTTTAAATCTTGGAAATAGTCAGCGAAAAGTTAATATTCGAGCACAAACCTCAATGAGTTCCCTAGATCCTGATGACGCGTCTCAGTTGTTATTATTAGATGTTGGGGAAATAGAACTTCCTCCTAAAGATGTTTCTCTAGAGTTTTCCTCATCTACAAAACCATTTGATGTATTACGATTGGTAAGCAGTATTCTCCAAGTAGGTGATGTACTGAATTTACAATTTCGTCCAAATAGATCAGGAACCCATGTACTAAATATTTCCATTGATGACCCTGAGGATGGAATTATTATGGGAAGATCAGTCGTGATCGAGGTAAGGCGTGATTTACGGTATTTTGCGAAAACAGTTGGCGCAAAAGTGCTAGGTTATGCTGGGGCCGCAGTTTCCTTTATTGGCATTAGTATGGGATCCCTTGTCGGGCTATTTGGTTTTGGATAATTAGATATGCTTTAATGCTTGTTCTAAATCCATCAGGAGGTCTTCAATATTCTCAATTCCCACACTAAGCCGTAATAAAGTTTCCGTAATACCTGTTGTTAATTTAAGTTCGTATTCAAGATCGTAGTGGGTCATAATATAAGGCCATTCGATAAGTGATTGAATATCACCAAGATCCATAGCCAAATGGATTAATTTCAGCCTGTTTGCTAAAAAATCTCGGACTTTTTCATCATTTTCTAGCTCAAAAGAAAGCATTCCTCCAAATGGCTTCATCTGGTTTTTTGCGATCTCAAATTGAGGGTGACTTGACAAACCAGGATAATAAACTCGTGTCACTTTTTGATGCTCTTCAAGGTATTTTGCAGTCTCTAGGGCATTTTTTGATTGTTGATTTACCCTTAAACCAATTGTTTTTAAACCTCGTAATATTAAATAGGAATTTATAGGTGATGGAGTCTGACCTAGAGTTTCACTAAATTGGCGACGAAATTCAGCTAGAATCTCAGTATCGTTACTGGCGATTACTCCTCCAAGAGCATCACCATGCCCATTAATAAATTTAGAACTAGAATGAACTTCAAAATCAACTCCTAATCCCAGCGGATGCTGACAGACAGGGGAGGCGAAGGTATTATCAAAAGTTACAGTTGCTTCTGGATTGTAATCATGAACAAGGTCACAAATAGCTCTAATATCGTAACAACGCATTGTAGGATTAGCTGGTGACTCGAAATGTACAACGGAGTAAGTATCGTTGTGAAGTTGCTTTTCAAGGCCTTCCAGATCACGGAAATCTGAATAATCACAATTAATACCTAATTTCGGTAGTGTCTCTGTAGCAAATTGATTTGTACTTCTATAAACAGAATCAGATGCTAATATTTTTGTACCAGCTTTGTAATTTGCTAAAATAATGAAAGTTATCGCGGCCATCCCCGAAGATGTTACAATAACTCCCTTACAACCAATAATGGAAGCTAGCTTTAGTTCGAGAGCGTTGGTTGTGGGATTTGCTGTCCGTGTATAGAAGTAAGTGAATTCTTCTGGATTTATTCCATAAGCATTAGCAGCAGCAGAAAAAAATTCTTCCATACTTGGATAAGCAAAAGTGTTACTCACAAAAATCGGAGTTTTCAATGCTTTTGTAACTGATTCAGGTCTTTCACCATCATGAACCCCGCGTGTATTTAATCCTCTTTGCATATCAAATCCTCTAATAATTCATTACTAAATAACTGAAGTTGGTTGTTGTACTTTAACTTACTCAAACAATAATTTTTCAAATTCTAGGTAATCTTATAAATTTATTTGCCAAATTAAGTTATTAGAAGTTGTATTTAATTAGGAAAGATATTCTTAAAAGGAAAGATTTGCCCCAAAAATCGAGATTTTAAGGTAATATGTGTATTTAACTAAAAGAGAATTTCACAATATTGACCAAAAAGTATTGGAATCAAAGGTAAAAGTCCCTTGATGGTGAGGTTCTGTGAGAAATCCGCCGAAATTTGACTCTGTAAAGATATTCTTTCAAAGTGGTATTCAATATTTCTCCTATGTCAAAACACAGTTTTTTTTAACTGTGATGCTTTTTTATCTCTCCCAAGTTGAGTCATTAGAAGCATTAAATGCATTTGAATTTCCAAAAATTGATCTAGGGGACTATATCTACCTTATACGTCCATATGGATGGATTTCAAACTTTGTTTCAATCGGATTCGGTCTTCTTTTAACACAAGTATGGGTATTACAGGGTCCTTCCATTCTCTTGAATTACATCTTGGTAGGGATTGCGGTTGGGCCTCTACTATGGGGTGGACTTTACACCTTCAATTCAGTATTTGATGCGGAATTTGATCGAATGCATCCCACTAAGAAGCAACGTCCAATCGCTTCTGATCGAGTTTCAAAAAATATGGGTCTTTTAATCGCGACTATTCATGTTACATTGGGTCTTGTCCTCTTATCACTTGTTTCGATGATAGGGTTTTTTTTAGGACTTCTTATGGTTGGCCTCCAGGTACTATATTGTTTTCCCCTCTTTCGTCTTAAGGAAACCATAGTAAATTTATTTTTCTCTGGTCCAATGAACCATTTCTTGCGTATTCTTATTGGTTGGACATTGATTCTTCCACTATTAGAAGCTCCTTATTTGTTCCTTATTGGAATTACCTGTATATTAGCCATTGGCTATTTGAGTTACAAAGTTCAAGATAAAGATGTATCTGAGGAGTTGGGATATCATGGACTGGAGAATTATTTGAAAAAACGAGGGATCATTGTTTTTGATTGTTTTTTAGCTATAACCGCCTCCTTACTAATTGCACTTGCCTTTTTAATCCATCAAATTACCTGGCACCTTCTTTTTTTCATTCCATTAAGTCTGGGAATTTTCATTTATATCTGGATTAGTTCTTCCTCCTTATGGCAAGTGGCAAAACCTGGCATTTATATTGGTAAATTGCATAATCTTCTTGTATTTTTCTTTCTTATAGAATGGGTAATCATTATAACTCAAATTTTTCCCTTCATAACACTATAATAAATTTATGGAGAACAATCTCCCGTGAGTATAATGCAATTTGAGATTGGATCTTTTTTCTCAATTATTTTACTCATGACTCTGTATGGAATACTTGGAGGGATTTCTGCTGTATTTTCCAAAAAGGGGATTATCCAAATTGGTGGTTTAAGAGTAGAGCGATCGTGGAAAACATTTTTGCAAACATTCCGAAAATTAGCTTCGACCCCTATATGGCTTTTAGGGGCTATCCTGGGAATCACTGGATTTTTTGTATATCTTATTGCTCTTCAAAATTTCGAGCTTTCTGTCGTAAAACCATTGGTGAATACTAATCTGGCTTTCACATTTCTTTTTGCATATATTTTTTTCAAGGAACAATTAAAATGGACTGAATGGGTTGGGATTATTGGAATAATGATGGGAATGGTTTTTTTAGGTATCATAACAAGGGGATCCACAGAGTTAGTAGAACTAGTTCCATTAATCGGTCTCATGTTCATTACAATTGTTGGCATTATTATTTTAGGAGCCTTTATCATCACTGAACGAGTATATAATCAAGAATTTTTTTATTCTATATCTGCAGGGATCTTCTATGGTTTAGGAGCAATTTTTTCCAAAGCTATTCTTATTTTATTATCACCAATAACAAATATTAACCTATTAATATTTACTTTGATAGTATTTTTATTATCTTACATAGTAGCTATCGTCTCTCAACAATTTGCATTTAACAATGGGCGACTTTCAATTGTTAGCCCTATTACAAATTCTATTTCTGTTTTAATCCCTGTATTTGGTGCAGTAATTGTGTTTAATGAATATTTTTTCTTTGAAAAATTTCTAGGTCTTATTTTTATTCTCTTTGGTATAGTTCTTCTTCGTAGAACCATAAAAATTAAGAAGCAATCTGGTTAAAGAACTATATCTCATATTTTCGATTCCTTTTAAAGGTCCTACTCAATCGATGTTTCAAAGTATGAAGATGTAAAGAAAAAGGAGATCGCTGACCATACGTGGTTGTTTCGCCTTTCTCCAGAGACTTGCGAAATTCATCCATAGAAGAACCAGTAAAATTAATCCACGCTCTTCCGATCTCAGGAGTAAAATGTGCATCTGAACCAGCGGTTTGAATCACGGAATATTTCTCTGCAATCTGGAGTGCTTTCTTATTGGCTTTTGGTAGAATACACCGTGAATTGAAAACTTCGATAGCATCAATGAAGGGTAAATCTGCTTCAGTTACACGAAATCGCTTTCCACGAATTATATCAAAAGGATGGGGAATCACTACCAAACCTCCTTTTTCTTCAATTTCTTCTGCTACCTCGGGAAAATGGGAAGTTTTGAGATTGTCTTCAATCCATGCTCCAATAATCTCACCACGATCTGTTAAAATTTCAACCCCAGGTACAAAAATAAAGTCTTCGTTGGGAGAGAGAATTTCTTTAAAGGCTAAGGTACCTTTTATGGTATTATGATCACAAATCATAATTCCATGGAGTTCTAGTTTTCTGCAAAGTTTGAGTATATCCTTTGGTTCAAGATTAGAGCATTTTGAGTATTTTGTGTGACAGTGGAAGTCTATACGTGGCATAATGAATCACAGATTAACCTAAACAGGGGAGTGGGGATTGATTTATGGGCTATATAGGTTTTGAGTGAGATACATCATTTATTTATTGGGTTCAATATATAAATACCGAGAAATTTGCTAGCGAAATTCGTAGAGTGATTACAAAATGGTAGAAAGTGTTCGTAGTCAATTCTCTAGTAGCAATTTACAGAAATGGTCCTTTAGTTTAGGCAGTTTTGCTCAATGGTTCATTAATAGCGCTTTTAATACATGGGTTCTAACTTTCTATTTTGCTGCAGTTCGACTTCCTATACAGTATATCATGGCTGCATTTATATTATGGACTGTATGGAATGCAATTAATGACCCCTTAATAGGATATTTATCAGATAGAACTAATACCCGTTTTGGGAGAAGAAAACCTTACATTATGATTGGTTTAATCCCAATTTTAATTATCGAGATTATTTTATGGATTCCTCCTGTTCCTGCTGGAGATAATTATTTTGTTACCTTTTTGTATCTTCTAATAATGTTATTTTGTTATGATACCTTCTATACAATGGTTTCTCTCCCTTATGATAGCTTATTCCCAGAATTATATACATCTGTGGAGGAAAGGGCAGATGTCAACTCAATCAGACAGGTTCTCTCTACAATAGGATTGATAGCTGCCTTCTTGATTCCAGGGATTTTCATTGGGGATCAAGATGTAATGGATGGATATCTAATAAATGGAATTGTCACCACAATTATCATACTTGTAACTTTAGTAATTTCATTAAAGTGGGGGGTGTTCGAACGTGTTGAGTTTTCTCAGGATTTTCATCAAGACTTCAATTTTTTTCAAGGTCTGAAGCATACTTTTCGGCTTAAGAGTTTTGTACTTTATACAATAATGTTCTTTTTATATGAATATACTTTACTTGTCCTTTCTTCTACTGTTCCATTATATGCAGAATGGGTATTAGGAATAAAAGATACTCTGTTGACTTCAATTTTATTAGGAACCATGTTTGTCGTAGGTATACTAACTGTGCTTTTTTGGAGAATGTTGGACGTAAAATATGGCAGTCGAAAGATGTATGCAGTTACCATAGTTTTATACGTTATTACTTCAATCCCATTATTAATTATTGACTCCTTTTATGCAGCAATAATAACAGTTGTCTTCATGGGCGTTGGTTTCGGAGGAATGTTGTATTTTATCTATTTGATTATAGCAGATGTTATTGATGATGACGAATTAAGGACTGGAGTGCGACGAGAGGGTACATTTTTTGGAATAACCAATTTCTTTATGCGGCTTTCAATGATCCTCTCGATTCTTACAGTATCATTGGTATTTTCTACAACTGGTTGGGAAACTTATGAACCAAATCCTGGTGTTAATGTAATAGAGGGATTAAGATTACTTGTGTTTTTCTTCCCAGCCTTGGCATTAGGAATAACCCTCATTTGCCTATACTTCTATCCCTATACCAAAGATTATGTCAAAAATATGAAATCACAAATAAAAGAGTTACATAGGAAGAAATTGGATCAGATTAGTTTTTCATGACATACTTTTTATGTACAATCTTCATAATCTCATCTAATTTGTTTATAATAGCTTTATCAAGCTCGGGAGGTTGATGTGATTTCAAAATATCGTTTGCTATCTCATTTGCTTGTTCCACAAATTCCCTCTTTTCTGATTTTTCAAAGACAATGAAATCAGTTCGATCAAATAGTTTTGGTATGAAGAATTCTGATCGAAAATGTTTCAAAGTATGTGGATGACTAAGGTATTCTCCACCAGGGCCAACCTCATGAATCACATCAACAGCTAATGCCTCATCAGTGATTTCAATTCCTCTCAACACTCGACTGATAGCTTTCAAGCTCTCGTTGTTGAATACCATTGCAGCATAAGAAGCAGCTTGAATTCCAGGACCTAGACCTCCGAAAGCGTTAACGATCAAGTTTACTCCAGCCATTGAAGCAAGTAATGCATTCATCGTTGATTCGTGTCCTGCTTGAGCATCTACAGCTTTTGAATCAGTACAACCCGCTGTACCCCTTGTTGGTAAGTTATAATGCCTAGCCATCTGGGCTGTTAAAGCATTCATTAACCCAGCTTCTGGAGCTCCAAGTGATATTTGGGCTGTTCTAGGATCCAAGATAGAAGAAGCTGTTCCATATACAATAGGTGGTGGAGGTGCGATTCCGTAAGATTCATTTGCTAATTGACAAATCACTATACCTGATAAGATCTCTGCATTATGCTGAACTAAAGCTCCTCCTAATGTGGCAGGACCAGTAGCATGAGCCATAACTTCTGGACAGAATAGAACTGGTAAGCCAAACATGGCGAATCCAATCGCATAATCTGTCATTGTTTCATTATGCATAAGAGGAGATACAGTGTTAACCCAAGCCCAGGAACAGGGTCGTTTTTGTAAATCACTCAGATCTTCACGGAAAAGGTTAAAAAATTCTAAACCATCTTCAG
>JBHLPG010000140.1:0-9651 GCA_048939725.1 Promethearchaeota archaeon
CCAATCTAAGAAAAGACCATTGGTGTAACTGTCTTTATGACAATCCACTACATAAAGGAGGTCGCTCAATTCTGATCGAATCGCAATCATAGTAAAAGGACGCATCATCACTTTAGACACGTCTTAGAATTTGAAGGCAATAGTACAAAGCACGCCAATTGTTAAGGCATCTTTCACCTATTCTCTAGTCTCCTTCCCCATGGAAGAACTCAAGACATTCGGACAAATCCAGACTCAAGGCAATGTACTACGTATTTAGATTCCAAACCCATTTAGAACAATCCAATCATTAACCATCTACTCTTTAGAACATGGTTTAAATCTGCGTTATCTAAACACCGAGAAACCCAACCTTGAGGAGGCTTCAAGTTACCAAGTATGGAATCTGAGGTGATGATGTAGAAGGATCGTGGAGGTAGTAGAGTTTGATTAGATAAGAGATGGAAGGTATGTAGCATATTCTTCTCAAGGATCTCAAAGCATACTACTTTAAACCACCCAATATCAGTTGGGGAATCCTCTTTCCCCTTGTACTAGCATTAGCGTTCACAATGCGAAATCCTTCAGGTCTTGCTGAGCTGACTCTTGGATTAGTCGCCATGGCTGCCCTCCCCGGTTATACCTCAATGGAGGGAATAATCATCACCTTCGAGAAGCGCGTTGGGGTATTGGAGCGGTTAATGTTGGTCACCATTTCTCCCATCATGATCTTAATTGGGAAGATCTTAGGGGGAGCGGTCTTTGGACTGATTATTTCAAGTATGATGCTACTTATATCTCTGCTCTTCCTAAACCTGACGATGATTTCCCCCTTCCTCTTCACAGTTGCCCTAATAATAGTTTTAACGCAACTACTTCAGATTCCCTATGATCTTCATCTGCGGTGTATTGCTACCCATTAACGTCATACCCTTTCTCATTCAAGTTATAGTTCATCTAGTTCTCTTAACCTATCCTAGTGCTCAAGAGGACTTTCTAAATTGTTTTAACAAAACTACGGCACTTGAAGATGAATCTTCTTCCTCAATGGCGAATGATGAGAAGAAGACGGGAAGAGTTGCTTTCAAAGACGTTATTCGCCGTTTTCCTGAATTATTTTGTCATTTATCGGAAAGCGATCCCAGAACTCGTTTTTTTGAAAAACCTGCTTATCTCCCCCTTTTTCATGTACTACGTGATGGCACTTTTACCATAAAGGAGTTAACTAAGAGATACAATCAGGTAGCTTCTGTACCAAGAAAAGCTTCGACAATTACTCGATATGTAAAGAAACTCAAGGATGTCAATCTCGTTATTGAGGTAGGGCAACGTGTCATTCATGGGGAAAAAGCTACTCAAAAACTCTATGGGCCAATTGCACGATTAATTTCTTTTCATGGAAAATATGAACCTGATTGGGAGAGTGAAACACGCTTATTCTTGCTTGATTCACTAATTAAAATACTTAACTACCTATATCCCCATTATTCCCCGATAAATAAGGAATGTTATCAAAAATTCAGAATAACTGCATCATCTTATGAAAAAGAAGGAAACCAAAAAATTACTCTTCCAGAAAATAGAAAGATTCTAGAGTTACTTCATAAATATGAATGGAAGGATTACTATATATTATATACTTCACTTTGGGATTATTATTATTTCATGAATATACCAAATCTAGTTGACCGATTAATGAAATGCTTTTCAAAATGAGACGTATTTGACCAAAAAAAAGGAAAGATAGAAGAATTATTTCTTCTTCTTTAGACGCATATATATTGTTCCAGTGATAAAGATTGCTACTATAGCTGTTAAGATTTCAAATCCAGGAGCCGTACCAGCAGTTTTTTCGATGTTATAGAAGTGGAAGTTCTCTGAAGGTTCGAGCTGCACACCAGAAATAGAATCTTGAAAAGCAATGAACTGATTTACCATTGTAAATAGTGGGACAATTGGTGCATCCATTGCAAATTGCTTTTGTGCATTAATGGCTGCGGTTTTTCTGTTCTCAGAATCAGTATCAGTTAAAATGGTATCAATATAACCATCCATTACGGCAGATGAATAATTACAATATCTAGTCTCACCGACAAATGGGGCAATGTAGTTACTATGATCAGCATAATCGAACCACCAACCAAGGAGATAGAAAGGCATTGTTTGGGCAATAAAGTCACCTACGAATGTAGTCCATTCAGAAGACTTCAGAGTAACAGTGAAGTATCCTGTATCTTCAAGTTGTTTCTTAAGCAATTGAGCAACATCTTTTTCGGTATCTCCATAATGAGTAGGAGTATACCACAGGTCTAATGCATATTTATTTGTGGTGGAGTATCCTGCTGCTGTCATGTTCCCTTCAACAGAATCCATGTGAGGACCATCCATAAATGCATCAACATGACTACTGAAGATCTCAGGTACTTGACTAAATAATTCTTTGTTTAAGTTATTAAAGACTGTTCCAACGATTTCAGTGCGATTCACTGCTGCTGCAACTGCGAGTCTAATTTCTAGAGGATGATTAAATACATTGAATACAAGATACCTAATACCTGCAGTAGCCTTTGAAAGATAATCCAGGTCGTCATTTTCCATGATAGAGGTCATTTCTTCGGGGCCAAAAATCCGGTGAGCAATATCAATATCTCCAGTCTCAAGTGCAGTGAGCATTGACGAAGAGTCACTATAGAATTTGATTATGATTTTATCGTTTTTAGGCGCATCACCAAAGTAATGGGGATTAGGTGTTAGAATTAGTTCGGTATCTTTAGTCCAAGAATCAATCACATATGGTCCTAAACCAATAGGTATGTTTTCTGGGTCGCCACCAATTTCTGTTTCAGATAATGACAACGTACTCACTGGCCAACCAACTGGAAAAGCTAACCTGCTCAAAAAGGTTGCATCAGCCCTATTCAAGGTAAATTTGAATGAATAATCACCCGCAATTTCTGTTTTATTAACAACCTCAGTTAAAAGAAACGCATTGTCTCCTTCTAAAGTCATTACTCGATCCATACCCCATTTCAATGCAGAAGCATTGAATGGAGTGCCATCTGCAAATTTAATACCTTCTTTCAGGGTAAAAGTATATTCCTTTGCATCTTGACTGACTGAGTAAGACTCAACAATTGGTCCTTTTTCTGGATCAGTGGAATCCAAGGGCATCTCCATGAGTCCATGAGTGAGTGCCATTATCATGTTTGAAGACATAATGTCATAACCATGAGCAGGATCAAGGCTCATCATTGAATCAGTGGTGCCATATACAATTGTACCTCCAGCTGCTTGCACTGTGATAACATTTATAGCCGTAAAAATACTGACTAAAAAGACTAAGATTAAAATGATTGAATTTTTTCTTTGTCTCATTTTTTTTTCCTCTCAAAATCCATTTCACTATTAATTGTGAAATTAACGCATACCTTTTTAAAATCATATTTAAATTTTGTGAATATCATAATTCTTTTATTGAAAAATTTTATAAGCACTATGAAGAAAATTATTATAAATCTGAATCTTTTTCAAAAAAATGTGAAATTTATAAGCTAGTAGTTGATAAAATCATTAACAAGCAATTAATCTATAATTAAAATGTCGTTAAGGTATTAATCATCAAAATAAGTTCGGTTATTAACATGGGAAGGCATTCATCAAGTGTAAATATTCAGGCTTGTATTATTCAAGGTCATGAGTTGGTAATGTTTTCCGTGAATCCGGATCATATTAGCTCCTTAGAAAAATGATTTGGTGCTTTACTAATGACATTAAAATATGCAGATCGCATGAGGGGCGTAAAAGTTTCAGAAATAAGAGAGATTCTAAAGTTTATTAAGCCAGGTTTAGTCTCATTTGCTGGTGGATTACCTGCAGCTGAATTATTTCCTGTTAAAGAATTGATGAAAATTACTATTCAAGTTTTAGAAGAAAGTGGTTCAACAGCTTTACAATATACTCCTTCTGAGGGTTATATTCCGCTCAGAGAAAAAATTGTTGTGAGAATGAAAAAATTAGGTGTTGAAACCTCAATTGAGAACATTCTTATCGTGAATGGGTCTCAACAAGGTTTAGACTTTAGTGGTAAGATTTTTTTAAACCCTGATGATACTGTTATATGTGAAAGCCCAAGTTATCTTGGAGCAATAAACGCGTTTAAAACATACCAATGTAACTTTATAGAAGTCCCAACGGACAATAATGGTATGAAACTAGAAGAACTGGAAAAGATTCTAACAAATACTCCGAAAGCTAAAATGATATATGTGATTCCAGATTTTCAAAACCCAACAGGAAAGACCTGGTCTATTGAAAGACGAAAAAAATTGTTAGATGTTGCAAATAAGTTTAATATTCCAGTAATTGAAGATAATCCTTATGGAGAATTACGATTCGAGGGAGAGAAAGTCAACCCAATCAAATCTTTTGATATAGAGGGCCGAGTCATCTTCTTAGGAACCTTTTCTAAAATTCTTTGTCCAGGTTTTAGAATTGGTTGGATATGTGCCGAGAAAGAAGTCTTAGAAAATTACATCTTAATTAAACAAGCTGCAGATCTTCAATGTAATCCTCTGACCCAGAGACAAATTGCGCTATTCCTTGATCAATGTAATTTAGATGACCACATTAAAAATTTAATTGAAGTATATAAAAGCCGAAGAGATGCAATGATCTCAATCATAAGAGAAGAATTCCCAAAAGGGGTAAATTTTTCATATCCTGAAGGAGGTTTGTTCATATGGATCGAACTACCACAGCATATTAATGCACGGGATTTACTGAAAAAAACTCAAGAATATAATGTTGTATTTGTACCTGGAGACTCCTTTTGCCCAAATGGAGGTCATGAAAACTATTTTCGACTAAATTTCTCTAATATGCCTGAGGATAAAATTATTAGTGGGATGAGAAAAATATCTGAGATACTGTGGGAGGAAATATGATTCAAGACTGCATAATTAAAAAAAATGAAACGGAGTATATCTTCTTCAATGTTTCTGAATATGGAACATTTTCAAAATTTGCTAATATATGATTTTATGTTCATTCTGATTATAAAGATTCAGCTCTGAAGGAATGATATTGTACAGAATAAAATTCTTTGGATTAGGAGGCCAAGGCGTAGTAACAGCAGCCAAAATCCTTTGCTACGCTGTATTTATTTATGAAGATAAATTTGCACGAAATATTCCAGCATTTGGACAGGAAAGACGAGGAGCACCAGTATTTTCTGATGTAATAATTGATTCCGAACCGATATTGATAAATTCTTTTGTTTACACTCCTGATTTCGTCATTGTACTTACTCAAAACATAATTGACATAGGAGTCAACATCGGTCAGGGAATTCATGATAATACTACTCTTATTATTAATACTGAAACGATAGGGGTAATTAATCGTTTAAAAAAGAAATATAATTTTGTAAAGATACATTATGTAAACGCTACTAAAATAGCTCTAGAAGAAATAGGCAGCAATATCACTAGTGGAGCAATATTAGGCGCCTTTGCAAAGAGTGGTGTAGTAAAAATTAAATCAATTTGTAAATCTCTAACTGACCTCTTTAAAAATGAATTAGGTGAAAAAAACGCAAAAGCAGCCCAAGAAGCTTACAAAAACCTCAAAACAATTTAGAAGGTTGTATGGCCCTGTTGCTACTGTTTTTAGCTTTTCAAATACCAGTAGTTTGAGAATAGCAAGACCTCTTGTTAATTTTTCTGAATGCACTAAATGTAGAAGCTGCGAAAAATATTGTCCTCCGAATTCAATCGAAATAAAACCTAACAACAAACAGTGCGTTGAAATCAACTGGAAATTTTGTAAAGGTTGTGGTATATGTGCAGAAGTCTGTGTAACTCAATGCATAGAAATGGTGGAAGAAAAGATTAATGAACAGTAAAAAAATGTTGTTGGATGGAAATGAAGCTGCAGCGAACGCATTAATGTTAGCAAAAGTTGGAGTAGTTTCTACTTACCCAATAACCCCTCAGAGTCCTATAGCTGAAAAACTTGCTTATTTTATTGCACAAGGAAAATTAAAAGCGAAATATCTTCTGGTTGAATCAGAACATAGCGCTTTATCTTGTGCTATTGGTGCTCAACTTACAGGAATAAGAGCAGCAACAGCAACCTCATCTGTTGGACTTGCATATATGCATGAGGTTCTGGGTGTTGCCTCTGGATGCCGGATTCCTATTATAATGCCAGTTGTAAATAGAGCACTTGTTAGTCCTTGGAGTTTATGGTGTGATCATCAAGACACAATGGCAGAAAGGGATTCAGGATGGCTTCAATTTTATGCTGAAAATGTTCAAGAAGTTCTTGATACGATCTTAATTGCTTATAAAATAGCTGAACATGAAGATATTCTATTACCAGCAATGATTTGCATGGACGGATTTTTTGTATCTCATTCTAATCAGACTGTAATGGTTCCCGATCAACAGTCAGTAGATAATTTCCTGCCAAAATATGAATCTAGAAATTTATCTCTAGATCCAAAAAGTCCTATGTTTATTAATGACTTAACCTCACCTGATGAATTTTCTGAAATGAGATTTCAACAAAAAATTGGATTTGATAATGCATTAAAGAAACTTCCAGAGATTGAAGAAGAATTTTTTGAAATATATGGTAGGAAATATGAAATGTTAGAATCTTATCAATGTGATGATGCAGAAGTGATTCTCGTTACAATTGGTTCGATGTCAGGAACGGCAAAATATGTAGTTCAAAAAATGCGAAAGGAAAGAAGAAAGGTTGGTATACTAAAAATTCATTCATTCAGACCTTTTCCTACATCGCAGCTCCAGGAGGCAGTAAAGGGAAAGAAAATAGTTGGAGTTTTAGATAGAAGCGCAGGTTTAGGTGCTCAAGTGGGACCGCTCTGTCTCGAAGTTAACTCTGCATTACGAGATAAAGAAACACAAATTTTCAGTTATATTGCAGGATTAGGTGGTAGGGATATTTCAGAAATAACAATAGAAAAAATTTTTTCCGAATTAATGCAAATTAGAGAAGGTCTATTATCAAAACCAAGGAAAAACTGGATTGACACTCGAGAAAATGCTTTGAATATCAGGATGATGAGAATCAATGACTAAACATAATTCGCTTAGCTTAGTATCCCAAGGAGTCGATACTTGCCCAGGATGTGGCTTGGAGCTCGCAATTCGTAAGATATTGGATGTACTTGGAGCTAATATTGTTATAATCATACCCCCAGGTTGCGCAGCGCTTTTTTCAGGATTTGGAAACAGAACAGCTTTAAAAGTGCCAGGTCTTCAAGGTAATCTTGCGAATTCAGCCGCATATGCCGCAGGTGTTAAATCTGGATTTGAAATTCAGGGGAAAATCGATATAAAAGTCTTAGTTTTTGCAGGTGATGGCGCTACTGCTGACATAGGAATCCAAGCTCTTTCAGGTGCCTTTGAAAGGGGAGACAATATTATCTACGTGTGCTATGATAATGAAGCATACATGAACACAGGTATTCAAAGCAGTGGATTGACTCCTTTTAAAGCAAAGACTACAACAACTCCTAAAGGTAAACTTTCATGTAAAAAGGATATGATAAAGATAGCTGCAGCTCATAATATTCCATATATTGCCTCTGCGTCAGTAGGATACCTTGACGATCTTAAAAAGAAGATAGAGAAAGCCAAAAATATACAAGGCCCTTCATATATACATATTCATACTCCATGTCCAACTGGGTGGTTATTTGATCCATCTAATACTATTAAGGTCGCGAAAATGGCAATCCAAACGGGACTGTGGCTACTTTGTGAAATTGAAAATGGAATACTAAGAATAACCAAAAAAGTTAGCAAAGTTAAACCAATTGAGGAATATTTTAAATTACAGGGAAGATTCAAACACCTTTCACCAGATGATATCAAAAAAATCCAGAATAGGATGAGCGGTGAATATTATTGAAACATCAATTAGCAGAGAGTTGATTTCATGCCTTTTAATTGGAAAAATGTAGTTAGATTACAGAAGTACATAAGAGAATCTCAGACTGAGTGTGTTATTGTTCCATTAGGAATCAACTTTGGTTGGCTTTTTGGTTATCACGAAGAACCTAGTGAAAGACCCACTTTTGGAATAGTTGAATCCGAAGGTTCGCCAAAATTAATAGTTCCTGAATATGAAAGAGTAGAAATTAAAAAATTAACGAATATTACAGAATGTATTGGTTGGGAAGAAACAGAGAATCCCTATAAGATTTTAAGAGATGTAATCTCTAATAAACCAGACGGGATCATTGGAATAGGACCCAAAATGTGGTTTTCTGTTTATCAGAACTTGTCGAAAAATTTCCCAGAAAAAAATTTTGTTTCTGCAGAGGATTATTTCTGCAATTTAAGAGAAGTCAAGAGTGATGAAGAACAAAAAGTATTAATGAAAGCCTCTCAAAAATCAGCAGATGCAATTATTGAAACTCTAGATGAGCTAGAAGTTGGAATTTCAGAAATCGAAGTACATCATATTCTTGAGAAAAAATTAAGGTGGGGAGTAAATGAAAAATGGTTTATTTTCGTAAATTTTGGCGAAAACTCAGGCAAAATACCTTGCTTCAGTGGAAATACAAAACTAGTGAAGAATGATGTTGTTCTCATTGATGCTGGAGGTACTGTTCAGAATTATTGGGGTGATATTACAATTGCATCTGTTTTTGGGAAGGCTACCAGACTTGTTAAGAAAGTATATGACATTGTTAAATCTGCAAATGAGAGAGCAAAAGAGTCGGTAATTCAGAACAAGTCACCCCATGAGGTAGATGCAGCAGCACGAGAATATATAGTGAAGAAAGGTTATGGAGAGTTTTTTACTCATCGTACAGGTCATGGGATTGGTTTAGAACTTCATGAGCCTCCTTACATAATTAAAAACAATAAATCACGACTTGTACCTGGAAATATCTTCACCATTGAACCTGGAATTTATTTAGAAGGAAAATTTGGAATTCGTATCGAAGATGATGTCTTTAAAACTTCAACTGGAATCGAAACAAGTCAAATTCCAAGAGAAGAATATAGGGAGATTTAATTTGATTCCTTTATAGAGTAATGGCAAGTTAGCTTAAAAACAGGTATAATTCCCTTTAAGGAGTAATAGGAAAGCGATGAGGAATTAAAAACAAAATGAGGGTATAATAAGTTATACTCAAAACTATCTTTGTCCAAGATCTACTCTGAATTTCTTGTTATCTTCGATTTTAGAGCGATATGTTCCAATTTATTTTCTAATGATCGGAAAATGACATGCCACCAAGTGATTTGGAGATTGTTCAACTAATTTCGGCTCTTCTACGCTACAGATAGAGAGGTCAGCAATAGGACACCGAGGATGGAAACGACATCCAGATGGAGGAGAGATTGAATCAGGTACTTCACCTTTCGGGAGATCAACATTTTTTTCTCCAGGAATTGGAGTGGGAATCGCGTCGATTAGAGCATTTGTATATGGATGATATGGATTCTTAAAAATAGCTTCAACATCCCCGATTTCTACAATTTTACCTACATACATCACTGCTATTCTGTCTCCAAAGTGTCTTGCCGTTGCTAGATCATGTGTAATGAAAAGGATAGCAATACCATGCGTGGATTGAATTTCTTTCAATTGATCAAGAATCCCTGCCCTTAAACTTACATCTAACAT
>JBHLPG010000141.1:0-9575 GCA_048939725.1 Promethearchaeota archaeon
GTTATTGATGAGTTTATGCTCATATTTGGCATAAGCCATTAATTCTTCCCAAGAAGAGTGGAGGAGACAATCACCTCCCAACCATTCAATTTTTCGAACTCCCATTTTTACAGCTTCATCGAGAATACTTTTGATGAAATCTGGGTTCATTTCCTCTCCACGTGACTCACGAGCATAACAATAGATGCAATTCTGCTGACAAACTTGATTAATTTCTAATTGTAAGGTGTATAACTTGTAGCCTTCAAAGTACGCTATCATTTCTTCATTTAAAAAGTACCCCTCATAATCTTTAAGCAATGCAATTCACGCATATTGAAAATAAAATTTAATTTCGATCATTCGATAGAGGCAAGAACCCTTTTTAACTTTACTAAGAATTGTAGGATTTTAAGCTTAAATCCTTATGTAGAATCATCAATGATTTAATCCGTATACCCCTTCAGGTGCCAAATATTCAGGGAATTTATCCAGTAAGGCTTTCCGAACTGAATAACAGAAATGACACGCATCTACATAATATTCTTCGTGCTCAACCTGATATTCTCTTGCCAATTCAGCTGGTCCCCCTTTTACTAATGGACCACAAATTGGGTGTTTTTTTGCATTATAGCTCTTTGCAAGCTCTGAAAGTGGAGTTTTCCACATATTCCCCATACTCAGTCCCTGACAAATATGGGTATTGCCAAAGGGGTCAGGATGGATTCTCCCTGGATTTTTTAATTCTTCATGGGGGCATTCTGTGAATTCTTCCCAATGTCTTCTTGGTAGTTCATCAGTAATTAGCTTCTCAACAGCTCTTCCACGAAACATTGCACCACCCCCAATTACTGGTTCGCCTTTTTCTTGGGTTTTCTCTAAATCTAGTGCTGGTTTTTGGATACAGATGTCGCCTCCAGACATCTCTAACCGATTTAATGCTAATAATGCTCGTGTTGCTGGATTAACCTCACCTTCCCCATGATGAAAACTATCATTACTGACACTCACATCTGATATACCTAGATCAAGAAGAGGCTTCAACCATATCTCTGCATCTTCCTCAGAGGTTGCCCAATAAGAATTAGTCACTACTCCTGTTTTGAATCCCATCTCATGAGACATTTTAATAGCTTCAATCATGAGAGGATAATATAGAAAGGGTTCACCCCCTTCATAATAGACCATTTCAATAGTGCCGATTTTCTTCATCTCATCGTGAACAGCTCTTAATTGCTTCAAAGTGAATGTTCCTTCAAAATTAGGGCTACAATATAAAAAACAATGATCACATTCAAAATTACAATTCATAGTCAAAAGGAAATGAATACCTGTTAACATAAGAATCCCTACTAAAGATCTAAACTTAATCCTTTATTTCTGTTTACACGTTGACAGTAGTTAAATTGTATCTTTAAATAAAAATAACACCGATGTTGTTCAATTCATAATCTAATGTTTTGATGTAAGTTTTGATAAGAGATGCCAATGAAATAGTCCAGAATAGAATTGATCTTTATCCTCACAAATTAAGTGAATAAATCCCCCAAAAAATCGGGCGATTTCTTCTTCGTTAAAGTAATGATGAGGGTAGTTCTTCTCCTTATCCGCTTCAATAACAAATGTATTTTTTTCGATTTTCGTTCCACGCCCAAAATTGTTATGCTTAGTTGAAATTAAAGTGTAAAGGAAATAACCATTATTTCGTAAACATCTAGTTATTTCATTGACAGTTTTATAAATAATCTCGGCAGTACCATGATAAATCACGTTCCAGGCAACAATCAAGTCAAAAGAATCGTTTTTAAAAGGTAATCGGCTCATTTCACCAAGAATAAACTTCGGTGAAAGTTTCTCTTTTTTAAACCAGTTTAATGCGTATTTGAAACCAGAAGGGCTGGGGTCAACTCCATAAACATCAAAACCTTCCTTCGCGAACAGAATAGTGTGACGGCCAACACCAGAACCAAGATCAAGAACTTTGTGTATCTCTTCTTTTTTAAACTTCGATATTTTAGAAACTATGAATGGATCTGGGTTTAACCAGCGAGCTCTCCCATCCTCCGTTTTCCAAGAATTATCCCATGCTTCCATATTCAATTTTCCTGGTCTATAGTGCCGAATATCATTTAGATTCTATTGACAGGGGGATCTCTCAAAAAACATTAAAATGTCTGTTTTAATTTATGTGAGAGGATGAAAAACTATGATTAAAGGAATTGCATTTGACATAGATGGCACCCTCCTAAATCATGAACAAGCATTAGAAACGGCCCTTAGTAAGCTTTATTCATTAATGAAGAGAACAATCCCTCACTCAAGGTTTGATGAATTCTTTTCAACTTGGAAAACCAAAACAAATAAATATATCAGTGAATATTTAGATGGGCGTCTTTCCTTCAAGCAACAACGGATTCTAAGAGTTCAGAGTGTGTTCAATGAGTGGGATTATCCCTTAACTTCGGATGAAGCCATGGAAGTATTCAAAATCTACCTTCATGAATATGAGCGGAACTGGACTTTATACCAAGATGTCATCCCTTGTCTTACTAAATTAAAGCATTTTCCTCTAGGAGTTATTTCTGATGGTGATGGGGAACAACAACGAAGAAAATTGGCATTTACGGGAATAAATTCTTATTTCAAATCCATAGTCATATCAGGAGAGGTTGGTTTACAAAAACCTCATCCAAAGCTCTTTAAGCAGAGTGCCAAAGAATTAAACCTTTCTCTTGATGAGATGTTATACATTGGTGATCAGTTAGAAAAAGATGCTCTTGGCGCTTTCAATGCAGGAATGCAAGGGGTGTTGATTAACCGTACAAATCGAAATCATGAAAGTTCTGAGATAAGAATTATCTCGGAGTTAACTGAACTTCCCCAAATAATAGATAGTTTTTAGAGTATTGGTTGTCCTTAATAGCTAATAATTTCCTCTCTAAAGATGATTATATGTTCGTTTTTGATCTTCCATTCCTGTTCTTTTGTGGACTAATACTCGGTTATTTAATGGAAACCAAATATATAACTCACAAGGTCAATTGGCTTCTTGGACTCAGTTTTCTATTTGTATTTCAAGTTGGTGGAATGCTTTTGTGGTTTAATGTCTTTCCTGGGAGTAAGGAATTCATGATAATGCCTTTTGATCTATTTGGTCTCACAACCGTTAATTTTGACCCAATTCTTTCAGCATTTCTCTTCAGTTTTGAACCTGTTCTAATAATTCTTGGTGAATATATTGGGATAAGATACGTACAGTCAAAAGAATCCTAAAAATCAATGTAACCTTGTTGTTTGTACCACTGAAGAGTTGTTTCAATCCCCATTTGAAAGCTAGGAACCGAGTATTCGAATCCAAGGTTCTTTAACTTATTATTATCGAAAACATGGTCTGAAAAGAGTAATTTTAACGAAGTTTTCTCGAATAAGCTTGTCTTTCGAAGAAGTCTATTCCAAAATCGGTCAATATAACCATACAAATAGACTAGCCACTTTGGAATATGGAATCTGGGAATTTTTTTATTTATTAGTTCAGCAACTACTTTAAATGACTCTTCGATTGAAATGGGAACATTATCAGCGATATTGAAAACCTCTCCAACCGTATTTTTTTTGTTTGACACAAAGAGAGCCGCTTTTACAACGTCTTCAACATTGACATGATGCTGGATTGTTTTTCCATTTCCAGGTATACCCCAAATCTTACCATTCACAAGAGCCAAAATCGCTTTAGAAGTACCATACAAGGATCTAGGGCCATAAATCGCTGTTGGTCTGATAATACTCACTGGTAATCCATTCTCTTCAAAATAAGACAATGCAATTTGTTCCTGAATCCACTTAGATTCTGAGTATGGATCCTCAGGTTGAATTGGATGAGCCTCATTAGCAGGGGAATATTTCAAGGTCCCGTAAACCATCGCTGTACTCCAATTCACAAAATGTGAAATGTCTTCAGACAGAGCTGCAGATAATAGATTGGTTGTTCCCTCAATATTAACTTTAAACAAAAGCTTTTTTGGTGCACTGAAATTAAAAATTCCAGCAGGATGGAAGATTTTAGTAATTCCATCAAGTAACTGTGGTACTTCTTTAGGTTTAGTGAGATCGGCTGGTATAAACTCCACTGCTTCTAAAGGTGTGATATTTTTTTGACTGACATTTTTTAAATCCGTAGCCCTTACAGAATAACCCTTTGAGACAAGAGTGTCAACTAAGTGTGATCCAACAAATCCACATGCACCCGTAACTAAAAAAAAATCTTTAGGGTCATTTCTTAATGTCTGCAATCTTGTTCCTCTATAATTTCTGAGTACAATTTTTCATTTTAGTTTTTCTTTCCCTCAAAACTAATGAAAAAAGAAAACTAACATGCCCCAAATTGAGGACTTGAAAGGGATATAAAAAGCAGATACATCCCAAACTTAGAAAAATTCCCCAATTTGAGGATTCGATAGTAGTACTAGGAAGACATGAAATTCTGATCCCTAAAGAGAAGCTTCAACACAACTTAATAATTCATCAACTAGTTCAACTTTTTTTGACCTTTGTCGTGCTATTAATCCTAATAATCTACCATTGTGAGAATTTATTGCCTTTTTAACGTGATTTAAAGCCTTAGCAGGGAAAAATAGATAAGTAGCAAATCCGATAACGGGTTTTTCTTCAAGATCATCTGGTAATTGGTTTTTCAAGAAATCTTTGACTTCTTTTGTGGGTTTATGACGAAATAAGATATAACCATGAACAGGGGTACCAATGAGTAATAAATCACACTCGGAAACTTGTTCCGCTTTCGCAGTTAAAGCGTTTTTGACAGTTACTTCATAATCAAGAGCTCTTAGACGTTCCTCAGCCATTTCTACGACTTTTCTCGTATTCCCAGATTGAGAATAATAAACAATCAAGATTTTCATTTAAAAAAATCCTTATGAAGTTTTATTGTTTGGGAATCCGGTTCATTCCACTTACTTTGGAGTGCCACCAGTGGCCATTGAGTAATCGTTTTACTCCAGTAACAGCTCTGTGGCCCATAAGACAAGATTTCCCATATCTCATATTGTTTTCTTCACAGATCAAGATACTTTCTCGTGAATCTGTTCCTGGCATGAACCAAATATTTGGTTTTGGATTTAACGTTGATGCTTCCTCAACGATTTCAGTTGTTATCTCTTTTTTATGAACAACTACCACCACATCAACTGGTTCAGGTAAATCTTTAAGTGAAATATAAGTACTATCACCATCAATCTCCTTCTTGTCAGGACATACAGGGTAAACCTTTTTAACGTTATACCATTCACTTTTTAGCAATGGATAAATCTTGCTGGAAAGACCTCCAGTGAAAGTTCCAGCAACAGCGTATTTCATCTCTGTAGTAAACCCGTGATCAATTTCAACCATAAATAACACGTCTCATAGGATTTGGCGCTCCAATTGAAGAATGAATAAAAAAACTATGGATTGAGGAATGATAAAACAGCAGACTTTCTCTATTTTGAAGCGAGAAAGAATGGAATTTGCTAATCTATTGACTAGAGGTTCTTCAATGCAGTTAGACTAGAGTAGATTAAATTACCCTCAGTATTTTTCAGAACGACCTCGAAATTTCTCCCTGTTATTGAATGAGATGAACAGGTCAAGCATGGATCAAAAATTCTTACTGTTGACTCAATCTGACGTAATGTTGCTTCGGGAATTGTGCTTTGACTTGGATCCAGTTGTTTTTTAGCAACTTTGAACAATGCGAGATTTATTGCAGGATTGTTAAATGTTGTTGATACAATTATATTAGCTTTCGTAATTAATCCATTATGATCTGTTTGGAAGGAATGGATTAATGATCCTCTGGGGGCTTCAATTATACCGACTCCTGATGACTCTTTAATTCTTGAGGAAATCCTATAATCAGTATCCTTCATTAAACTTGGATCTTCTAAGATATCGATTGCTTTCTCCAGGGCATACATGATTTCTATTATCCGGGCATAATGTGTGGCAAAGCTTTCAGTGGTATAGCGCCCAAACTTCTCGCGGAATCTAGCTAACATTTTACTTGCTATTTCAGTGGGAATAGTTTCATAACATTTCTGTCTGGCTAGTGGTCCGACTTGAATAATAGAAGCTTCTTCATCTTCCGCATTAGTGAAATAAGGAAATTTAGTCCAAGAGAAGTCGTAATATTTCTCACCAATCATTTTTCGGTATTTAGCTCCCCTAAAATTTCCTTTAATTTTACCGTATGAATCTAAAATGATTGTTTCTCCATCATAAAGAGCAATCTCTTTATTGTTTCCAACCATTCCCATATTATGTGAGTTTAATGTTTCATATTGTTTGAGTTCCCCTGGTACGCTGTCTAATAAGCCCCAAGCTGCAGTCAATGATTCTTCAGTAATTGGAAGCAGTTTTTTGGCCTCATTAAGTAATGTCTGGCGTACACTTTGTCTAAGTGAGACAGAGATCCCCCCAGGAATTGCAGTTACAGGATGTATCGCCTTTCCCCCAAGAACTTCTATCAAGTTCTGTCCAAATGCGCGGATCTTAATGACATTTTTGAGTAGATTTGGATTTGCATTCAATAAGAGTCTAAAATCATTACTCTTTGCCTTAAAACCGTCCACAAAATCTGGTAATGCGAGAAAATAAACATGAAGAGAATGCGAATGGATAAATTGTCCCATGTGCATTAGTTCACGATGTAATTTTGCCCGCTCTGGGATGATAACTCTAGCAAGCATATCAGTAGCCTTTGCAGAACAGAGGTGGTGACTAACGGGACAGATGCCACAAATACGAGGGGTAATTCTAGGAGTTTCACGTGCTTTTCTACCTTCTAAAAATTTCTCAAACGCTCTGAATTCCAAAACTTGAAATTCCGCTTTCTTCAAAATGTTAGTTGATTCATCTAGTTCAAAAGTGATTTTTGCATTCCCTTCCAATCTAGTAACTGGTTCAATCACAATTTTCTTTGATGGTGGCATTTCTCAGATCTCCTTTCATTCATGGAAATATTTCTGTAAATCAGTAATAACGGAAAGAGAATAGCGATATACAAGTCCAAGCATATCTTCTTTTGTTAACAACCGTCCTGTAGGTAAAATCGACGAAATGGCTGATATTACTCCAGCTCCTTGATCCTCGGAGCCTTCTTGAGGTGGAGGCCCAAAACAACCGCGACAGGGGACACTAACTTTAACACATCGGCCTCCACAACCAGCTCGAGTGGCTACTCCCATACATAAAATTCCTCTTTCAAGAAAACATAGATTTTCATCTTCTTTATTAAAGTGATAGGGATTTTTAATTTTTAAAGAGGTGAATTCTCTTATAGGGGACAGTAGTTTATTCTTGTTCAGATCACATTCAGCACATAATGTTTTGGTAGGAAGCGTGATGCGATCAAAGTTAGGATAATTCTGAATTACTGTTAAAAAGTTTTCTGGCAAGGGGGGACAACCTGGTACAAGAAAATCAGTTTTTACAACCATTGGTAAGCTTTTAACTTTGGAAGATAATTGGGTAGGCCCCAGAAATTCTGTTGATTTATCTTTCAAAGGGTAAACTTCAGATAGAATTTCATTTCTCTCAAAAAAATTCCTCATTCCTGGAATCCCTCCGAAACAAGCGCACGCGCCTACAGCAACAATATGTTTTGCTTTTCTTCTATATTCTTTTGCCTGTTGTAAATCATGATCGGTTGATACTGAACCTTCCACAAAAAGTAAATCAATATCGTCTGGTACTTCACGTGCATCCATAACTAGTGGTCCGTAGACTAAATCAACATTTTTTAGTACATCTAGGATTTTTTCATTGATATCAAGTAATGCAATTTCACACCCTGAACAAGATGTTAGTGCTGCATAACCGACTGTTACTTTTGCCACTATCAGACCTCCGTTCTTACTTCTTCCTCTAATTGTCGTTCAGTATCCTTAGCAATTTTTAATTCGTGTTCAAATGCTAATACACTTTGACAAAACTTATCAGTATCCGTTGGTGCAAAATAATCGATTTTGAGTCTTTTCGGGTCAATTGAGGCCGCATCCATGGTTCCTTGCAAAAGAAAAATCCTCTTTTGAGCGTCAAAGTTACCAACAGAGAAATGACAACTATGTAACTTACAGGCTCCAACCATAACACCGTCAAACAAGGTTAATGCATGAAGTACATGTCTTGGATCAACTCTTCCAGAACAAGGAATTCGTATTATAGAGAGATTCTTCGAATAAGTAGAACCCGCTCCTGAAAGCCCTACATTATCCGCTACTGGATAACCACAACCATTGCATAAGAAAGCAAGCATATTCACTTCTTGTCTATTAATTAGTGAACTATTTCCTAACAAATCAATGGCTTTTCGAATCGCTAACTCTGGATACTCAATTAAATCACGTGCTTTAGCTGGACAAGCTACAACACAGTTTCCACATCCCCTACAACGACTAATATCGACCTCAGCGATTTTATTCTTTTCATCGATTGTGTTTGCATGATAAGGACACGTTTTGACACAAACTCCGCATCCAGAACAGAGATCTGTATTAACTTCTGTGACAGAGATATGTAAAGGAATTCTTCCTCTATTCAACAAATTCAAAATTTGGGATCCTACCGCAAAAGCTGAGATTGTAGTCTCAGGAATGGTTCTAGGTCCTATAACTGATCCGACTAAAAACTTTCCAAGGTCATTAGTACTCACTGGACTAAATAATAAATCAAATTCGCTGAAAAATCCTTCTTTTGACGAATCTAATCCGAAGATATGCCGTAACATTGGGCTATCTTTCGATGGAATAATGCCTGTTGCCAAAACAAGCAAATCTATTGGAATATCAATACGTCCCCCTGAAACGGGAACATCCAAAACTAGTGAATTATCATTCTTTGTTTTAACACGAGGAGTAGTACGAATCCATTCTACATTGGGAAGTTTTTGCGTGAATTTTATGTAATCGTCACCAAATTTGGAGTCTGAGAAGAGATCTTGATAAAAGATGTAAATTTTTGCATCGGGTAATCTTTCTACAGTCTGTTTTACTGCAGTAGCTGTACTTAAACAACAGTATTTACTACAGTAGCCAATCTGTTGTCTTTCAACACACAAAATAAAAGCTACAGATTCTGGAGATTTCGAGATATCGGAGGGTAGCTTTACTTCTCCCTTCCATTTGCTAGTAGCAGCAAGAAGTTTTTCATATTGATCTAGTGTTAGTACATCAGGTATTGTACCATAACCATATTCGTTCTCTCCAACCTGTGGTGCATGGACAGAAGCACCAGTAGCTAACACAATCGCTCCAGCATTTAAACGTTCTTCTTTAGGAAATGCTAATAGATCGATAGCGTTATGTGAACAGCTTGCAACGCATGGTTGATCACATTGACTTCGACAATAATTAATTTCAGACTCGTTAATAGTAAACCGATTAGGAATTGTACCTGAAAATGGGAGATATATCGCTTTATGGACTTCTGCTCCATTATTTTCAACTATTTCTACAGGACAAACAGAGTTGCAGGTTCCACAAGAAGTACAGACATCCTTGACATAACGGGGACGTTTAACCATAGTAATATTATAATCTCCAACC
>JBHLPG010000142.1:0-9453 GCA_048939725.1 Promethearchaeota archaeon
GGAAAATTCTGGAATAGAAATGGGAACATCCATTCCATTTCCCATTCAATGGAGCATTTTACCATTTGAAACGACTTTTTTTCTTCTTGAAGAACGAAGTATTCTTCAAGAATTTCCTTTTCTTGAAGATTCTCAACTAGCGTTAACAGTTGCCTGTGATAAATCGTCCAATTTTTATGAGCCCCAAATAGATAACTGAGAATATTAAAAACGGTTGCGAGTAGCATAATACTCCCAGCAAGGAGAAATGCAAAGATTGATACTGGAGCAACGAACAATCTTGGTATTCCAAGAGCTAGTAAGTAATCGCGTTCAGAAATTATAAAGCTGTTTTGGAATACTTTCATGATTTGAGAAACTGCTTCCGCAAAAAAGAAGACTGAAAATGCTCCAAACATGAGGACCCCAAAGGTAATTATCGCTAGTCTTATAATATCAGATGGCTTGGATTTCTTATCAAATTCTCTCAAGCTGTTTAAATAGGAAACTAGTGAATCATTTTTCATATTAAAAGGAATTTTTGGCTTCACTTGGAGGTATAATCCTAAATCTGATATTTCCACAGTATTATCATCAGTCAATTGAACCATTCCTCATGAGTAATTCAGATATTGGAGTGTTTTATATTTTGACCCAAGATGGAATCCGGAGATAAAATTTCTTACTCCAATTTTCCCTCATGAAGTTACTGACCGCTTTCTTTACAGATCCATTTAAATTCACAGAATTTACAGGGAGGATTCTTGGGAGGCTTGAAGGTCCCTTCGCTTATGGCAATACGAAATTCATTAAGAAAAGTATCCAAGCTGTTAAAATCACTTTGTTTTAATCGTTTAAAGTACAGATCCATACTACAATAGTTTACTAACAGGTAATCTCGGGCATTTATTCCCATTAATTCGAGTATTCGAGAGTATATCGCTGCCTGAAGATATTCCTTCTTTGATGTGTGTGGTAACTTCTGATGAAAGATTTGGATAAATATTAAGGCTGAATCATATGATTGGCGGAAAACTGCAGATGGGCGACCCTGTAATTGTGTTTCAGGTGCTTGAATATATTCATTTACCATGATTGGTGTGTAATAGGGTTCATCGTTTGGGGTAGTCATTTCCCATAAATGGACAGTCAGCCACATTAATAACGTGAAAACCTTCTCATCAAGTTCTCGAAAAGTTTGGTTGTCATATGTTTGATAGAATTCTAGATGAGTGAAAAACTTAGATGTTAATAAGTACTCTACGTCAAATCGGGTTTTTAAATTAGTTTTTTCATTCCACATGCTCAGTGTGGAAAAAAAACCTGAAGTGAAGGCGTCTATCCTTTTTTGTGCTAAAAAATTATCATTTAATGAAATCAAGCTATAATTCAGGAATTTCCTATAGTAAAAAGATTTGGGGCAGAAAATGTATTCTTTCAGAAGAGACGGGGAGATATAACGCAAAAATGAATCCCTCTAAATCGGAATCGGGCATTCAATTTGTTTTATTCGATGGTGAAAGGACTGCAGAAGTCCCCGAGAGAGGAGGTACATTGATTTTCGTAATCTGTCTTCTGGAGACATTGCGAGTGATTCTAATTTCTCATTATCGGCGGTGATAATCCTGATACCAAGACCAATTAATCTCCCAAGGACAGTGTAGATGACAAAAAATATCTGAAATTCAGCAGTTGAGTGACTGGAATTCCTAATAACTTCTTCTCTAATGAATCGTTGAGTTTGGATTGGAATTATCTTTTCTAGGTACTGAATTCGATCTTTCCAATCCTCAGTTTTTACAATGAAGAACTCCTCATAGTAATAATTCATGAAATCAGCGTTTAAAATTCTGTCATAGGTTCCACAGCTTAAGAAAAAGAATAGATTCTCATAAAGAAGCGATTCTGGGTCTTGGACAAAACTAGACAACATGGTACCATCTCATTGATTGATATGTGAAGAGGGTTATATACTCAAGATCATCATAAATAGAGTTTAGATGTTCAAGTGTCAGGTTAAGTTTATTGATTCTTTCCCCAAAAGACAAATCCATAGATTACAGTACATATAATACTGATGAACACCCCTCCTAGAACGAATCCATAGATAAAAGGTATTAGTGGTTTATCGTTCCGAAAAAACCTCACCCACCAGATCGGATGACCTGATGCTCTCGCGTCAACAACAACAATAGTAATGTTCAATTGTTTATCTGGATTTTTAAAATAATGAATCAAATTAAACGCAGCGGGCGCATACAGAGTAAGTCCTTCTGGATCATCAAATTCCCTCAAGCCTGATGATCCATTATATACTACTTCTCTTTCATCATTAAAATAAACTTGGATAGAACCAAAAATATATGTGGTGTCTGTTTGAGACTCCACACTGGTATTATCGATTACAGCAACCCATAATGCATATTCGGCATTAGATGCAGGTATTTGAACCTGATACGCTTCGCTAGTTTGTAGGTACTTCTCTGAAGCTTCAAAAGGACTTACGTGTTCGATCCAATCAAGAACGTAATTATTCCCTAAAAATGTACCTGTGAGAATGATAGCTACTAGCCAGATTATTATGAATATATTCTTTTTAGAGAGGTTTTCTGGCATCACGATGCACAACAAACACTAGGTTGATACGAAGAAGCTATCTGTCGTGGTTGCAACTTCATCTAAATCATCATCGAGGATTAGACGTGTTTCTGCGTCTCTTGACAAATAGTTCTTCCAGTACTTTGATGTTATATCTGTTTTTAAAGTCTTCTGAGCATCTTCTTTCCTGAATTGTTCGTTAAGTAAAATACTCTTCTGAATAAAATAACGATCCATTAAGTCAGCGAGATCTTTAGGTTTATAAGAAACCATCTTTTCAATTGTTGTATAAAGAGCTTTCTCTGCGTCCCGCTTCATCCACTGGTGGCCAGTCGATTCACTAGATTCAACATTCAGGAATTTAATAATCGACATATTATTTGGTCTGTACTTTAATGGCCAGGTTATTACTGAGGAGGCTCCAGGTCCGAACCAAATCCGACGTTCCGTGAAATGATGGTTGTCTGAGAAAAGGATTTGAAGGGGAATTTGTGTAAGCGCTGGAGGAATAACCGATATCCTGACTTCTACTTGGTGAAATCCCTTTATTTTACCTTTTACGGAATAATCATAATGGAGTTCTGGTTGTTCTTCTCGTGTGACATTTAGTAACCATAGATCAAAAAAGGATTTCACTTGGAGCCAATATTCTTGAAGCCAAGTATCACGGAGAGCTTTAGAATGAAGTGTGTGTTCAAACCATAACTGCCGAGGTTTATGAAGCTGAAAATATGTAGTCCAAAGTCTTTTTTGAGGGTCATCAAGGGTATTCGCAAGAAGAAAACTTGGACAGGTTCGAATATTTTTGACAACATTTTTCCCTTGCCATCTAGTTCGCTTAAGGAATGGAAATAAAAGAATGTATAGGAAGATTCTAGGCAGGAGATATTTTCCGCTGTTTAAGCGTGCTGATATTAAATTCCAAAGACTTACTGGTCCATCCTCTAGAACGATGGCTTTGATCGGAAGAGTTTTTACAAGCTGGCTGGCCAAGAATGTTCCTGCTTCATTACTCCAAATCCCGATATTTCGTTTATTTATCTCTGGTCGTGTACAAAAATATTCATGCGCTTTTTGTATCAAAGTCTGACAATTTTTGGGGCATGCACTTCTTTTCTCGAAAATCCATTGGTTATCATGAAAACGCCAATGATAAACGGGTAGTAGTACATTATAGCCCGCTTGACACAATAATCCAGCAGTTCTTAAACTATAGTTTTGGTCTTCTTTCGTGTACCAATTAGGTACCATCAAAACTCCTGCTTCATTAGAAGCAGTTTCACTTTTAAAAAACCAAGCTGTTAATGAGCTTTGGTTCACAGGGACAGGGATCTCTACTAACTCTGCAATTAGCCCAAGGTCATTTGGAGTTTCCAGTGTATGATTTTCCAGATCGTGAGCAAAATACCAGAAGATTAGTCTTGGTACAATTTCTAAATATCGAATGATTAGAATTGCTATTGTAAGGACTAAAAGTGTAATTATGATGAGCTCGTCATTTGCCATTGTTATTTCACCTTTGAACTTCTGGATTTGCTTTTCTTAATTCCTTACACCATCATACATTAATGAATTTAACTTAATATCAGCAAAATGAAAGATTAATTTATGGATTCAATGTCGTTTCTAAGTTGTTTTTCAACATTTTCCAGTCTTTTTTGCCAATTTACCAGAAATTTGAATTGTTCTGTAAGCAAATTGTTTATTTCCTCGAAAATCTGTCCATGAATCGACTCGAACTCTTTAATAAGCATGATTTTGTGCTTTTTCTGGTTATATGGGCTTTCATGTTTCAGCTGATACTCCCGTTGTATCGCTTTTTTTTGTGATTTAAATTTCTCCAGATAAACAAGTTCAATCTGTTGTTTCCGAGTAATTCGCGCCCCTTTTGTTGAGGTTAACCCACAATGCTGAACCAATCTAGCCATTAAATGCTTGGTGTACCCAATGTAAATTTTTCGGTTTAATCCCCTGTTTGGATCTCCAACTAAGAGAAAATAAATCCAAAATGGCAAAAATTCCACCAATTCCAAGTAGTGGTTATTCGATGAATTCTAGTGAATAAAAATCCCTCTCTTGCTTTTACTCCTAGAATACCAGTAAGATCTTAAATAACTCATTCTTCTTGGAGTAGCAGATACGTATGACGTCAATAGAAAAAAAACCAGATTCTTCAGAGCCATCCTCTTTATTTCTTCGATTTTTACCTTACTTGAAGAAAATGTGGATATTTATTACTCAATTTCGCTTTGTGTTCGTCATTGGACTCCTTGCTCTCTTAGTAAAAGTTGCTTTCATTCATAGCACAGATATGTGGGATGAGGGATGGTTTACAGCGATCGCCAGTCGAATGGCATACGGTCCTTCACCTACCAGTCCGTTTCTCCCTTTGTATTATCCTGCAGAAGGTGGGGATATTAAATTCTTCGATAAACCTCCGTTTGCGTTTTGGGTTGGTGCCTTTCTGATGAATATTTTTGGTCGAACGACTATTGCTGCTAAGGGTATCGTGATTCTTGGTGGAGCAGGATTAGCGTTGATTGTGTACTATCTTTACAGTCATCAGCTAGAAAACAAGAGTGCTGCGGTCATTGCAGGGCTTCTTGTTGCGATATCTCATTTTTTAACCTTCTATTCGAGAACAGCTTACATTGACTCTTTTGTTACATTTATGTCTGCAATCGTAATGCTTGTAGCGATTAGAGCAGTAGATGCGATTTTTGTGGAGAATAAACTCAAGAAGGGGTACTTCCTTCTCTTTCTTACGTTCCTCCTTAATATCTTCAACATTTTAACCAAGGCTTGGCAGGGTGTTCTTACTTATCCAGCTATTGCTATTTATTTATTTTTTCGATATTTGGAACGGCATGTTCACCTTGATGACCTTCGATCCATATGGAAAGACATTTCTGAGCAGTTTACCTTTTCTGCAAAGGACATGAAGTCATTTCAATTAATCAAAGTCGAAAATATGGATCATGGAATTCCTTTTCCATGGATTGTAGCTGCCCTGGCTGGAATTAGTGCATTTGTTGGCGCTTTCTTCTCTGATCAGTTGTTTGTTTCTAGCTTTATTCTAGCCGTTGTTGCTGCAATGGGCTGCTATATTGTTTTTTTACGCGCCTCCAACAAACAAGAAAGGCAATTAACCTTCGATGGTTCGATAACTGCAATTGTCGTTGGGTATATTGCAGGATTTATTGGTAATATAGTCACAAACATCATCTACAGTCGATTAGAGGAACCTATTCGTGTTCTTGGTCAATCTCTTGGGGAAGAAGGGATTTTTGAAGCAGGTGTCTTTTCTAGTATCTTATCTTTGGATTTCATTACAAATGAAACCTTAGCTCTATTTGCACTAGAAGTGTTTGCAGCAATCTTCGGCCTCATTCTCACCTTTAGTTTGGTGTTTTTTGGTTCAGGTGTTCTCCTAGATCTATTCAATCAAAAATCTGACTTTTTAAAAGTTATTTATAATGCTCTTGATATAATACCCCTAGCTATCTTGGGAGGATGGATTGGATATTGGTTTGTTTTTCTTCTACTTGTTGGTGATATCTATAATCGTAATGCTTTGTTGATTACAGAACTTGGTTGGGTAGTTGTTGTGCTTCTTATTCCATTAATCATTTTCTACCCAGTATTAAAGAATTTTATTGCGAAATTCTTGAATATAAAATCCTATATTCGCTCTAGGGAAGAGGTAATTATCTTTTCCAATCATTTATTCTTTCTCAGCATAGCAATCATACTCGTCATCACGAGTTTCTATTATTTTGTGTATTGGGTTCAATATCTTGATACCAATATCGCCAATGGTACTTTTCCATGGATTGTTCGAACCCCTGGTGAATTATCTGGAGATCCAAACAAACCATCACCCGTAACATATACTTTCCTTTTCTTCACTTATTATATGAGTTGGAGATATGAACACGCGACTAAATCAGTGGATTTACCTGGAAGTCTTGGTAGTGCTATCAACGATTATGCATTAGTTGTGATGCTCCCTTTCTTCGTCGTGGGGCTTTTTGCTTTCTTTTTCTCAAGTAAGAGGAATCCTGCTCTTGGTTCTGCCCTTATTGCTTGGCTAATTACAGTCCCTCTTGTTTTTTTCCCAGCACAATTTCAACTCAATTATTATTACATTCCATTAGCAGTACCCTATCTGGCGATTGCCGCGAAGGGAATTGAATATATCTATTCTAATGAGCAATGGCGAATAACTGTAGTTGATAATGTAGAACGCCTGTTAGCAGGATCTGTTTTTTATATTGAGATTGGATTGACTTATTTCGTCTCCCCTTTCATTTCTAGCCAGTTTAATACTTTTCATTTGTTTGTAGCTACTATTTACTTGGTACCATTCACTATTTTCGCCTTTAAAGTGCTTAAAACCTTTCCTGGCGTGATCTCAACAGGTTTTGCTTACAAATTTTTCCTTGATTCTTGGATTAAGTATGAAGGATTCGAGATTCTGTATGATATCATCTTCCATGATCTTATTGGAACTATCCTATCTCTAGATGTCACATGGATCCTAGATGTAGTAGAGCATGGTGCTCCTGTAGTAACACTTCTTGGACTGGTTTTACTCATTCTAGGGTTTTACTGGTTACGACATAAAGTCAAACCAGAAGTCTTCATCCTTCTAACCTTAACCTTATCAGCAATGCTGATTAATACTTCGAGATTAGCTCACATTCATCAAATCTTTGACCTTAGATTTCAAGAATCAGCAATCTACATTAAATATCATGGTGGAGCTTATAACTACAGCACGTGGGTTATTCCTGATGCAGGATCCCAATTTGCCATGCGCTATTATCTTGGGTACGAAATTGAAGATAGAACTCATTACAATCGGGCAAATAACATTCCTTTTTCAAGGAATTCATCTTCTTCAATGGATCAATATTACGAATCCCATAGTCATATTAAATTCTGGGTAATAATTAACAACTCTGAACACCATGGTGTCCCGCCTTATGCTATTAATTATTCTGCCGCCTATCGGTGGTTTACTACGCACGAACATCTTGTCTGTGTTGATGATGTCGTTGGCCTAACATCATGGTACAAAATGCACCTCTTTGTGAATCATACTTGGATCACTGAACAAAATTATGATGTTTCCAAGTTGTATGGATGATTTGCTTTTTACGAAATCTTGAAAACTATCTATCCTCGAGTATTTTTCAAAGGAGAAGAACGGGTATGGTAAATAAGATTATCGCAAAACACATTTTAGTTGACAAAAAGTCGTTAGCTGAAGACATCATTGAACAGTTGAATACTGGGGCTAAGTTTGAAGAGCTAGCAAAGAAACATTCAAACTGTCCAAGTCGGAAAAAAGGGGGATCGCTAGGGGAGTTTGGACGAGGCCAAATGGTTAAAGAATTTGAAACAGCAGCTTTTACTCTCCAGAAAAATCAGATTACCCAAATTCCTATTAAAACAAAGTTCGGCTATCATATCATCAAAAGAGTTCGGTAAACAATTAAGATTCCAGGAAGATTCCAAGAAAGTGCTTTTTCTTTTTTGTTATACAAATCTTTTTATTTAGCAGTAAAATCATAGTAATCAGCAAATAGTGATCTAATATGGTACTCGATTCGGAAATCAGAGTTACTCTACAGCGTATCGAAAATGCCCTACAACATCAAATGGAGCTCTCAGATTTCCGTAATTTCATGTTAGCAAAAAGTTACCTTGAAGAAAATCAGGTTGCAACAGCCATGCAGTTCCTTAAGAGAATTGAGTACAGCGGGCCTAATGCGAATAGAGTTATCATTCAGAGTCTGTTCATTCGTGCGCTGATTCTAGTTTATGACCTGCAATTTACGGATGCTTTAGCCCTCCTTGTTCGGATCCGTAGACTGAATATTACTGATGAAAAACTACTTAACGATATTACAACACTTATTCAGGATATTAAGATCCAACAGCAAGCTAGCGCGATGTACGAGACGGCTGAGGGCAAGAAAGAGATAGAAAGCTTTCGTGAGACGACCCTCACGTACTTACAGCATTACCTAAACACATCTAAAGAACTAGTTCGGAAATAATCACTCTGTTTTTAAGGAATCTTGTAAAAAGTCTAGAATGATCGCTGTCAATGTTTTTGTCAGTTCATCCTCTTCCCCACTAGCATCTACCCATTCAATTTTCCCTCCGATATCCATTACTGCGAGTTGCTGGTAATTCCGTCTCACATCTTCTTGATAATCCGCTTTTTCTAACTGATCTTTCAGATCTTTTTTGTCCCGTGTGCGTAAGCGTTTCTGACCAAGTTTAACAGGAACATCTAAGATTATCCAGAGATCGGGTTTACGGGCAAAGGAATTCTTCTGAAGTACGTACTCTATAGTAAAGCTCTCTAAAGCACCTTGATAGGCGGCGTTTGATAAATAATACCGATCAACTAGGACTACGTGGTTTTTTTCTAACGCAGGAAGGATATTATTCTCTAAATCCCATTTCCGATCGTTCAAATACCATTTTAGTTCAGTTTCGGGTGTGACTTCCTCGCGATGTTTCTTGACTTTATTTTGGATCAGTTGTCCCCATTTCGAGTTATGATTGGGCTCATGAGTCACGCTTACCTGATAATTAAGTTCTTTTAATGCCTGAGCAACCTTGATAATTTGCGTGGTTTTGCCTGAGCCATCAATCCCTTCGAATACGATCAAGATGCCACGAGAAAGTTCTTTCACTGAAATTCGTCTCATATCTGGGTAATAATTAGGTATTGCTTCTTCCATTCCTTATAATCTTTAAACTTATGCTTAAGTTTGTGAGCTTAAATAGAATTAGAGGGTAGAATCAATGGTGTGTTTTTATGTCAGAGGAACCTTCTATCGCTGTTCAACTCAA
>JBHLPG010000143.1:0-9435 GCA_048939725.1 Promethearchaeota archaeon
TTGATCTCGAGCTTCTAACTTTGAATGGTAGTGTCATTGATGATAGCACCAATGATGCAGGTTATCCTGAAGCAGTTGGGCCTTTTGCGATGAATGCGTCATATAAAAACCTCTACAATGATACTGATATCTATTTCCGTGTATCTATGTCTACTGGATTAAGTACAAGCTATTTCCTTAACATCACAGTTGGACCAGAAGAAGTCTTGATACCTCAAGAAAGTGTTCCTCCGTTTTCAAAACTTTACCCCACAAAAAAGGTGCCAAGTCTCTTTGATATATTAGTTCCGCTTGCTGCTGGTGGACTAATCATTGGTGGTGGTACAGCAGCGGGATTATATGCCGCTAAGAAAACTGGGGCTCTTGAAAAAGCAGGAGATAGGTTCAGAAAACGTTTCAAAAGAAAACCCGGTGGATAAAACGGGATAATTATGGATTATCCACCTGAAACTTTTTTATCTAACAATAACTCTAGTAAGCTAGATTGGAAGATTGCTTTCTATGGGAAGAAGAGAGGAAAAGCCCTATATCGAAGTATTTTTTCTGTTCAAACGGGGCAAACATTAATTAATTTCCACTTAGCTGAAATACTTATTTTATTTAATCTACTAATTTGACACTTTTAATTTTATTTGTAAAAATAAAAAGGAACTATTTACTCCTCATTACTAAAATTAATCCCCGTGAGTTGAAAGCCGTTATGCGCAATCAGTTAGTTAAATTTGGAAGAAACTTTGTTTTAATATTTTTAATAACAATTTTTGCATGTACAAGCTTGCAGATACAGAAAATAATTGCATTAGACATGGAAAACTTAGGTAATGACACTTTTCAAATCCCAAGTCTTGAAAAAATTAGTACTCCCAATAAAATGGATGACAATCCTTTTCAAAAGGTCTTTGAAGATCTTGGTATTGAGCCCCAGGATGCAATAACCCCCTCCTCTGCGTATAACGTTTTAGGAAAACTCCGAGATAATGAAAATTATTATCAGCAAGTCTGGACTCCGTGGTTATCTCGAGCTGCAGTACATGTTGCGAAGGTTTCTGATGATGGGGAATTTCTTGTGGTTGGAGGGGGGTATCTTCTTGATACAGAACTTCACATTTATCGCTGGAATAATGATGAGAGGCAATATATCAAAGTATGGGAGGCAGGATCAGGAATTATCACTCGTGATGTTTATGACGTGGCGTTTGGGGATTCTGATAATAATAACTTGATTGAAATCGCTGCCGCATGTGCTGATGGGCGTGTTTATCTTTTCGAACAAGCACATATTTATGATCCAATTGCCAATCTCGAAAATCGATTTGATTTTGTATGGCAATCAGATGATTATTTTCAAGCAACAGCCGTTGAATTTTACGATCTAGACTTAGACGGAATTCAGGATTTAGTGGTAGGTTCTTGGGATAAGAGAATTCATATCTTTGAATATACTGATCACTCAGGCTATCCATTTGATGTAGAGCATTGGATAGAACTTACGGAACGATGGAATTCAACAGAGGTTGATGACAAAATTCAAGCTCTTGGTGTTGGGGATTTTAATGATAATGGCTTACCCGATATTGTTGTAGGAACCCTTTCTGGATCTATTTATGTTTTTGAAAATGATGGTGTAGTGATGTCTCCACATGGAATCGAATTTCCCTTTCCTAATGACAATGATTATCGTCTGATATGGAATAATAGCGGTTTATATCAGCCAATATGGAACCCAATAGGACAGATTACCACAGGAGAATTAGACAAGGTGGATGATTCGGATCCTACTATCAATCATCCTACCGATGCTATTATTCTTGCTTATGGGCAAGGAGCATGGGGTTTACATTATACAGATGAACGTGATTTTTATTTAGAACAACTGATCCAAGACTTTGAAGTTTGGCAAACCCAGGGGGCATACCCATTTGACAATTTTGCTGATTGGATGATTCGTGAGGAAGGTATGAATTGGCAAATCTTTACGGAGCATATCAATGGCAGTAGATACACAGAACCTTGGGATGGCAAGACGCAAAATGGACTTGATATCTTTAGCAATTCCGCTGTTACAGGTGCACCGCTTAGTAATCATGGAGGGATCGTGTATAATGAACATGAATACTTGTTAATTACTCAGGCAAAAAGGTTCGAAGATGCGAAGGCAGATTGTGAGGTTCGAGGAGGACATCTAGTCACTATAAGCGATCTTGCAGAAAACAATATCATTAGTGCTTTAGCGGGATCCAATAGGATCTGGATAGGTCTAACAGATTCAGAAACTTATGGTGCGTCAGAAGGTAACTTTCAATGGATCACAGGGGAACCCGTTACCTTTACTAGGTGGAGTTCAGGTGAACCAAACAACGCTGGGAATGAAGATTTTGCAGAAATGTATAGTAATGGATACTGGAACGATCTTCCCCCCAGTTATAATAAGTATTATGTTTGCGAATGGGAAGCTGGAGAAAATAAGTACTCAGTCTTTAGTGTAAATAATACTCATAGGAATGCTACTGGAACCTGGAACTTAGGAGTAGGGGAGGAATTAGCGTCCAACGGTAATCTCGATCCAGACTTATACATCATCTTTGATGATTCTGAGACGGTTGTCCGAACAGATGAATGGAATATATCCCTTGGGAATAACCTTGTCAATTGGCATCAAGTTGATAATGCAGACATAAGCCCAATGAGCGCAGGTAAAGGACTAGCAATTGATATTGATCGTCTTTTCGCCAAGAAGAAAATGATGTCTGCTCAATACATACGCCTTACACTTTTAACTTCAGGAGAAACCAAAGAACGGCGAGTTGACGCTATTTTATTTCCTTATGTTGCTAGACCTCTAACAATTGCGGCTTCAGTTACTATTGACCCATTGTCCTTTTCCTATGATGAAACTGAAACCCTCAACAAAGTTGTGTTTGGAGGATCAGATGGACGACTTATTACTTTTCAGAGGGGGATATTTAATATCACCTATTATAGGAAGTATCGAACCCAAGAGGCAGTTTTAACTGAGATTCCTGCGGTGGCTTATGGGATTGTCCTACCAACTTTCATTCAAAACTGGGATTCCTACACTGATGCTCATTTCAATCTTGGTGAAACGATCTGGAGTATCCAGGGAACACCTAAAAAACCCCTGATCCCATCGTGGAGGTATATTCAGGGAGAAACAAAAGAATTCACGGGTGCTTTATATACAGGCGTACACCATATAAGTCGATCCGATGTCTCTGGGGCACCAGGATCAGAACTCATTATTACTCATGATGGAGGTAATCCCCATATTATCAATTCAGAGACAGGAGCTCAGGATGGAACAGCAACAAATCTTTTAGACTTTGTAACACCTCTCTCTTTTGGTATTGATACGTTTGCTTTCGGTGATCTTTATCAGGGAGATAGTAAAGATGAACTAATTATCTTTCCTTGGTATTCACCTCATAAACAACCGAGTTCATATGATTCAAGACTCTTACCTGTAATTTTTAATTTGATAGCAGGCCAATATCAGAATCCAATTACTCTTAGCGATGTAGATGGTCATTTGTATAGCTATCTTGCCGAATCCACAACCTATCCTTCAGCGACTATAGCAGATGTTGATAACGACAGGTTACAGGATATTATTCTCTCTAATGGTCGTTTAGCTCTCTTATGGAATATTGGAACCACTACCAGTCCTCTATTTAAATTCGATTTTGAGTATTTCCGAGATTTGAATGAGAGGGCGACATCAAATCCCATTTTCTCACCTAACGCGTGGGATTATGATCATGATAGTGATTATGACATTGCTTATTCATATGGCCGAGGTTCTGGAACTTTTCGCTACGGTATGGACTTTTTTGAGAATCACGGTACTCCAAGAGAACCCATATGGGTCAGAAATGCCTATGTAATGAAAAATCCGACCACTGATGGATCTTTACGATTTAATAATTACACTGCAGGAATTATTGTCCCTTCAAGTTCCAATGAGAGTTCCGCGGAATCTATCTGGGTCTGGAATGGATTTCCAACCAAAGAACATTTGAGAGAACTTCGTGCAGAGACAGATCAACAAAATTCGTACATCATTGGGACAAATCCAGAGCTAATGAAATTAGAAGTGAATCTAAAACAATCTCCTCCAAATGCTATTAATTATGGTTATACAATGGTGAAATCGTGGTCTAACCTTAAGGAGATTGAAGAGTGGACATTAACATTAACTACAAGTTATAACTTGGATGGTGATACTGACTCAGAAATAATCGTGTGCGATTATGATAATAATGTTTATGTCTTTGAACATCTAATTGAGAATACCTATAAACGTGCTTTTAAGACTCACGACCTTAACCACACTGAACTCACAGACTTCTCTCCCTATGCATTTCAGGAGCTTGCTGGAGTATCTGGTACATTTCAAAGGACAATCTATGACCACGGTAATCTTCTTACTGCAGGTTTTGATTATAATGGCAATGGAAAGGAAGAATTTATTATTACAGCAGGCCTTCAAGTGTATATTTTTGAAGCAACAGGATTTAATGATGAATTTACTCTGATTTTTGAGATTGATTACAGAAATATGGTACTTGATTATGATACTACTCAGTTTACAGCTTTAGCAATCACACCTGATTTCGATGGGCGTGGAAGTATGATTGCCCTTGGTGCTGGCCGCCAACTATTCTTACTACGCTGGGATCCAGAATTAGGATGGTTGGAAAGTTTTCAATCAATTACTGGTGCAGGTTTCTATGATCAGCCTGGAAATCCTGCTTTTCATCCAACACTTGATATTCAAACAATGATGTTTGCTGATATCAACCAAGATCAGACTACTGAATTGTGGATAGGCGGAATTAATAAGAGTAACACTCTTAACACTCATGGTGGGATATTCTACAAGGGCAATGAATACAGATTATTTACTGAAGCGATGACTTGGAGTGCCGCTAAAGCGGCTTGTGAAAGCATGGGAGGTCATTTAGTCACAATAGCTGATCAAGAAGAAAATGAGTTCGTGGCAAATTTAGCAGATGAAGTGGATCATATCTGGATTGGCCTAACCGATGAAAACATAGAAGGACAGTTCCAATGGATCACGGGGGAACCAGTTACCTATACAAATTGGCTCTATCCTAATCCCAATGATTATGCTCCTTACCAAGATCATGTGATTATGTATGGTGGTACATACGGCCCATATAATGCTGGAGTTTATTATCCAGATGCGAAAGGGGGATGGAATGATATAATTGATACTTACTTAACGTACTATATCTGTGAATGGGAAGAAGAGAAGGCGTTTGTTAAGACAAATACAGGTTTTCTATTAGCTCTCCAATCAGATTTTGGCAATATACATCATATATTCGATTTTCCATCAATTAGCACACATGTCAATACACTTACAACGAGTGATAGTGACTTTGATGGAAACTTAGAGTTGATTATCGGACATGGTCATGGAATTGATATTTGGGAAGCCCAAGAATCCACCAGTTTGAGCTTTACCCGTATTGAACTTATATCCTCTGATCCTAACTATGGGAATCCCCACGGATTGGAACCGACTTTTGACACATACCACTCTCCTGTAGGGCTAGCTCCGCATGCCCACGACATAGTACAAATTGATAATGGTAACTTCTTTGTTGTTTATGGGGTAGAAGAAGGTGATCATGACCCATTTTCAGGTAATGAGAAATTGGTAGATCCAACGAATGGTGACGGTAGGCTTTATTTTTCTGTTACTAGTGATCCCTCCTCTGTTGGAATAATAAAATCACAACAGATTTTCACACCTCCCCAAGGATTATTGATCTCTGAGGTTTTCTATGAAGATATCTTTGATGACCCCACAAATACAAGTTATCACTGGGTAGAACTCTATAATCCGAACATATACGACGTCAATTTAACAAATTGGGAATTACGATTAAACGGGATAGAAATACTTCTTGGAACAGATGTCATTCCCTCACGCGATTATTTCATTATAGCACGAAATTCATCAGTCTTTAACGATCGTTATGGGTTCGCTCCTGATTATAACAACACAAGCTTGGAATTTAGTATACCACCTCTTAGTGATACTCTGGAACTATACTATAATGATGTTGAAGTTGATTCAGTGACACCATTTCTCTCGCCATTTGACTCTATTCTTCAACGAAAAAACCAATCAAATGTATTACAAACAGCAGTTATACCTTTAGATACGAACTTAGCCTCAGATTGGGAAAGTAATGATCCTACTATTAATGGTACCCCTAAAGTAAGGCATTATGATAGTAATGATGGGTTTACAACTGCTGTAGAATTTGAACCAACAATCATTCAACTTCAGAACGGGACGATTACTGTTTCATGGATTCTTGCTTACACTAATGGATCAGTGTATGAACGGTGTATTCTCTCCCGAAATTTTGATAGAAATGGAAATCCCATCTCTAATATTCGCTTGATCGATCGAATAACAACTCCTCCAATCGATAGTGATACCCAAATACGAGGTCTAGGATTATTGGAGATAGATAATGGAACGGATAATTTTGTGTTCTATTGTTATACTAAGACTAATACTACTACAGAGCAAGGGAATGTTACGCTACAGGTAAATCACAATGGAATTTTATCTGATAATTCAGCAAATCTAGGACTAGACAAGTATTTCATCCATTCTGTTGATCTAGTGGATATCAACGGTCGACTCGGGATAATTTTCGCGGGTCACCCCAAAAACACCTTTTATTCAGCACAACTGTTGTATTTCACAACTTTGAACAGAACTTACCACAATCAAGGAATTTTCCCGATAACAAGTGGTGTAGGTAATGCTAGATTCCCCTGTGCAGCAACAATGGCAGGTTACTCAAATAGAATTGCAGTATTATATGAACGTATCACTGGAGGAAAATCTGAAGTTGTATCAATATTTTCCAACGATTTTGGAGTAACTTGGTCCGATTCGTATGTTTTGAATAGTGATGATCCTTATCTCTCTCACACCGGACTCGGATTTGTAACAGAAAATGAAACCAGTGTAATAAATCGTCAAAACTATCGACCCCGTCTCACAGATGATGGTACAGGAGGAATCATCTATCAGTTTGTATCAAGATTCCTGATACCTGTAGGAGATGATAATTACCCTGGGAATATATTCAACCATGACGGAGTAGATTATAACTTTGTAACACAATTATGGGTAGTTCAGATTGAAAAAGGTCATTGGTTTAAATTCACAGACATTTTGGATGTTACTGCAATTGCAGTTGGAGATTCTGACAATGATCTTCGAAATGAATTGTTTATTGGGCACGATTATTGTGTTTCACTGTTAGAAATAACTCATGATAATTCATATACCCAGAAATGGCAATACAAACCCCCCTCATACGTTTCACTCCACCCAGAACTCATTAATAGTACATTTGCAGAATTTTTTGTGTCTTATACTACAAAACCTCGCGAAATCGGAGCTGTTGCAATTTTTGACGGAAATGGGAATGGTTGGTCAGAACTGATTTTCTCTGTGAGAGGTGGGGATGTGTTTAGTTTTGAGGTTACTAACCTTGAACAACCTATAAATGATCTCTATGCTATTACAGAGGAATACAACGTAAGTACAGTCCCAGATATATCATCTGGTACAGATGTTTTGCTAATAGACATCAATGGTGGAGAATTAGACCTTGTTGTTTCGGATGGTGATGGAATTTCAGCATGGGACAGAGAGGCAGTCAGATCTCTTTGGAATTATACTGCAGCAAGTGGAGTAGAAAAAATCTATTTGATTAATAACTCCTTAGGGAATCCTGTTATAGTTGGAATCACTTCCACAGGGATTTGTGGTGTTAATTTAGACGGAAGTGAACGTTATTGGATTAATGCAATCGCTGTAAATACAAAAAATAACCATCTCTTTACGGATGTGAATGGAGATACAATCCCAGATTTTATTGTGGCAACAACTACTGAGATAAGCGCCATTGAGCCTGTTTCTGGAAATATATTATGGGAGGAGAAACCAGATAATAACACTCAAAATCAGGGGTACTTCGACATTACTGCAGGAAAACTCGGGAGTACAACGATAATCTCAGTCTGTTCTGGCAATTTATCAATCTATAAACAAGTCAATATTCTTGATATTAATGGGTCAATTCTGCAAGCTTTCAATCTAACTCATTTATCACAACTTGATACAAGGTCACATTCTATCATTGGTGATTTTGATGGTAACTTCATCCTAGATTTTGGGATTGTACATTTCGATAATATCAATCTAGATGAGAGTTATCTTGAGGTTTATGATCTATCATCTCTGTATTTGATACTAAACACTTCTTTGCCTATTCCTGCTGGACTAGACTTAAGTTGTTTTCCAATTTATGCCCGAGATGTTAATGGGGATACTATTACAGACATAATATTAGCAATACCGACCTTCACCTCTCCATCTGACATATTTCCCTCCAATGGATATTCAAGTGCCATTTTTGCCATTGATGTGGCAACTCAAACGACAGCATGGCATAGATACTTCATAGATAGTCTGAATAAATTTGAAATAGACTCATTTGGAAATGAAGAAGTTATAATAGCATTTACAACTAACTCTGGATTATTTACATTATCGTTGAGTGGAGCCGATGTTCTATGGACAGATCTTGATGCTCAATCAATTGCAGCTGATGTGACGAATGAAGGAAATGAGCAAACATTAATTGCAACGACTACTGAGGATGGTACGTGTACAATTTTCAGGGTAATGGGGATGATGACAAAAGCCTCCAATATTATTACAGCACAGGCACCTATCGTTGATACGAATATGAAGATATTGTATTCAGATCTGGAATCAGTTGAATATTTTGTGCTTCCAGTAATTGTGACAAATGATGGAGCAGAGAAACTCCTGCTGGCATTCACAAATGGAACCCTCATTCTTAGAAGTTTTAACCGTGGAGAAATCTGGAGAGTTCAAGTATCCACATTCTCAAGTATTAGTACTACTGGACTAGAAATTGAACCAGGAAAGTTTGGTCTTGCCTTCAAGACTGATACAAGTGATCTGTATATTCTTGAGCGGACAACAACCCAAATTTGGGCGCAGATTACTACTAGTGGATCCATCGAGGCTTCATTATCTCTAGATGGGAGTTCTGATGTTTTATTATTACAGACGATTTCAGGGAACAGTGGGACGTTATCAATTTTGGATCCTATTACCAAAACTATTATTTGGACTTATACAAACCCTTCATATTTCACTTACTTAAAAGTAGAATGTCTTGATCCTTCCAATATTGGAAAGCGAACTCATATTGTGGCTTTGGACTATCTAGGAACAGCAAGTTTAATAGAACTGCCTTCAACAACAATTATTGGTGGTTTATTCCCTGCCCCATCTGTAGGGAATAGGTGGATTCAAGT
>JBHLPG010000144.1:0-9379 GCA_048939725.1 Promethearchaeota archaeon
CATCAGCATACCCAGTATTAACGATCTCTACAGCTTCAGTAGCTTCTATTCGGAAAAAGTCTACCAAATGACTGATTTGGGGATTAACTTCTGCTATTTCGTGTTTCAATATGTCTTGAACTTCGTGTGCGGCAGATTCGGCCTCTACTACCGTAGAATACGATTTAGTTTCTACTTCTTGGGAAGGGGGTGTTTCCTCCACCATTTTTGCTGGGGTTAAGATTGTTTCAGTAGAAGATTCTTCTGTTGCGGCATTTCCAAGAAAAATCGCTTTTTGGGATATTTGGTTCGGAGAATGAAATGCTGATGGTGCCCCCTGTTTTACAGCTTGCTGCATCAAACCTTGCAACTTCTCCAAGATTGCTGGATCACCAGCCATTTTAGGAGTAGTAGTAGAAAAAGATCCTGGTTTTTGATCTATTCCAGCTTTAAGTGGTGAGTGTCGTATTGTCATATCCTCTTGATGATATTCTTCAATTTCACCTATTGTTTTAAAATCAACAAACTCACTTTTCGCTAGTTGGGGAATAGTTAATTCAAAAATGCGCCCGAAACTATCAATAACCGTTTCTGGTTTGTAAATTGTAGTCCTAAAAAATCTGAGTCTTTGAGAAGTTTCTAGTTGAAATTGTTCCTTTAACTGTTCATGAATGCTTTCATAATTAGGTGAATCTCTCACTAAATCGTTTTTATGTAGAAAAACGAAGATTGTGGCTTCAGGAGAAAATGTTGCGAGCTTTTCAAGACACGATTGAAAATATTGGATTGCATTATTCCGAGAAGTTTTATTTGCTACATCAATTAGAAAAATAAAAGTTTTCACACTACTAAATACGAATGGGCTAAATCCGCTTAAGAAACGTTTTAAGAATATCTTCTGTCCCCCAAGGTCTACAATCGTGATTGGTGTATCATGGATCGTAAGTGACATCCTTTCATAATTGATTGTAGCTGAAAGACTATCAACATCTTCAGTCTGCTGTTTAAGAAAGAAAATTCTTTTTACAGCAGTCTTCCCAGCTTCACTTAAGCCGGCAATCAATATTTTATAACCCAATCGTTCGGTTATTTCGGACTCAGATACCCATTCAGACATTTGCGGTTAAACCTAAAGCCATTGACCAATTAATTTGGCCTTTTTTTTTGTGTTCATGTTTCTTAATTCCAACTGTATTATAAATAGTACTGAAAAACCTTTCATCATATGTGATGAAAACATTGAGAATTTTGATCAAAGAGAAATTTATCTCTTTAATTATTATCATTTCAACATTATTTTTAAATTTAAATAATATGGTGACTCATATTAGACAGATTTTGTAATTTGAGAAATCAACTCATGGTTCATTTGAGTTGTCAATGGTACATGAAATAAGGGAGCTAATAAAATCAAAATAAGCTTTATAAAAACTCTTTCTTTAAACTTTATACTACTGTTCAGATAAATTTAAAAGAAATCTCAGTATATTTCACCTAAAAATAAGAAAGTAGCAAGAGGTTGCAGTCATTGACAATAACACCTCCAGCACAAAAAGTACTATTCATGGGACTTGGAGCGAGCGGTAAAAGTAGCATCAGGTCAGTGGTTTTCGAAGGAAAGTCACCAGAGGATGTCAAAGATTATTCTGCAACAATAAATTATACTCGTTCAACAAAAAGTATCATTGATAGTGCATTCCAAATTTTTGATTGTGGTGGTCAAGAGAGTTTTATTTCTGTATTTGTAGGAGAACAGGCTGAATTCATATTCAGTGATGTCACAATTCTGGTTTGGGTAGTTGATGTAAGTAATTTTGATCAAGTCTCAACAAGCAAATTTTATTTTGATCACGCGGTAAAAAGACTTGCAGAGTTTTCTCCCGACGCTATTGTTTTTTGCCTCTTTCATAAACTTGATCTATTATTACCTGATATGCGTGAGCAAGTTAGTGAAACCATGAAACAGTATTTTATTCCTGTCGAGGAAATTAAAATTCATTATCGTAAAACTTCAATTTTTGATCAATCAATATACTTGGCTATTGGTGAAATGATACAAACATTAATTCTCCAGAGCACAAAGGCAAAAACTGTATCTGATGCAATACAGGAATTCATCAAACAGCATTCAGAGCTATCAGGAATCGCAATATATACTGATGATGGATTACCTGTATTTGAAGAGGGAGAATTAGTAGAAAGAATCATTCTTCCGGCTAATTTATGGTTAACTAACTATGATAGAATTAAATCTGAGTTCGAGACCGACCTTACCTTTAAAACGACTTTAGAAACTGATGATTATATGTTTGTTTTTCACAGAATTAAAGAGGAACTCCTTCTTACTGGAATTGCCAAGAAAGTTGCACCCCTTCATTATGTGCTTGTTAAAATGGAACAAATCGCAACTATTGTTCAAGATCTTTTGTAATTTGAATTGAAATAATAAAAGATGTTAAAAATAGCTTTTTATGTACTGTTTTGAAGATACTATTCCACTTCTTCCATAAAAGTGAGGGTTCCATTCTTAATTTCGAAATCTTGAATCAATCCTGAGTTTAAAGCACTCGCAATAAACTCTTCAATTAATTCCATTGTTATCCCTGTTTGGACTGATAGTTCATACAGATTTAATGGGATTTTACTCTCAATGGTTCGCATAATCTGAGTAACTAGCTGCTGCCTTTTAGGGGTAAGGTGAAAATCAAAGAAGCTATCAAGTTCCTCAAAAGTCAGCTCATTCGTAAATCGAAGTCTAATAGTAGTACCAACATCAAATTGAGTAATAAAACCAGTCTTAGCTAATAATTGTTGAACTATTAGAGAATCAGAGATAATTTCTGTTTTATAGATCGGACCCTTAGGAATGTTTTTCTTATAATCATTAACTAATTGTAATAATTCCAATTTTCTACTTGGATTTGATTGACTTCTCAATAATACCTTGATTTGATTTTTTGGCTTATCCACCATCATAATAGGGGCATCTTTTGGAACAAATGCTAAATCTAAAAATGGCTCAATTGAATTCATTTCAGAAATGTAATAACTTTCTATACCTACTTCAATGATTTGAATTTTGTTATCAATCTTCCTCATGATTTCCTCTTTTTTCAGGTCAGTATCATTTTTAATATGATAAATCTGGATTTCTCGCCGAATCATGCGTTTGATAAGCCCAATATACTTCATTAAGGCAGAAGATCTTGTTATAATCCAGAATACTATTATTCGACCAAAACGAGCAATCCTAGAGTCATCCGTTTTCTCTGCTTTTAGTATAAAAATGAAACTTAAACATAAAAAAGGTTCTTTGGGTGTAGGTATAAGCCCGTATGAACGTATTTCCCCATGTTCTAGTGGGACATCAGAACCGATTGCTGGTAATGCCTTTAAAACCATATTAAATGCTTCACTTTCGTTTAAAGGGGAAGAATTATATACATTAACAGGCCCATTATCTTCAAAAACTGAAATAATCAAACCATCTGTTAGTGTGCTTCCACTAGATGTATTTTTCTTCCTCATGACTTAAACCAACATTCTTTTTTAATATATGAAGCTGAAATTAAAAGGAATTTGCTATTTAAATTCATATCTCTAGGAGTTATACATTAAAAAGCCATTTTCAATTTTACCATTTTTAATAAGACCTACATCTATTAAACCAAAAATTAAATCTTTAATCAATGTTTCAGTAATTCCTGTTTGAACTGCAGCTTCTTCAAGTTTTAATGGAGATTTCTTCTCATACGAAAGAACAATCAATTTTGCCAATAAATGTCTTTTTGGAGCTAAGAGAGAGTTTAAGAATTCATTAACTTCATCGTAGGAGAGTTGAGAAGTTAATCGAAATCTATATTGAAAGCCTGTTTCGGTTTGAGAGAGCAAACCAATTTTAGAAAGCATTCTTTGAACAATTAACTCATCTGATATAATTTCTACCTTATAGAGGGAACCCTTGGGCAGTTTTCCCGTGAAATTCTTAGTAAGATGGAGCATATTGAGTTTAAGGGAAGGTGTAACCTTTTCTCGTAATAAGACATTTATCTGCTTATTTGGGTTATCGACTAGCATAATCGGAGCATTTGCAGGAAGAAAAGCGAGTTCTGAAAAGGGTTCAAACGTCCCCCGATCTGATAAATAAAATGACTCAATGCCCGTCTCTATAATCTGCAATTTCTTATCAATTTTCGTTAATAATTCCTTATTGTTAAGATCATTATCTGTCTTAATCTTATATGACCGAATTGTTCTCCGTAACAATTGCTTAAGAACACCAACATATTTTACTGTGGAGCTAGATCGCGTTATGACCCAAAAAACAACTATTCTCCCAAACCTGGCAATACGAACATCTTCAGAATCTGGAGCTTTTAAGGAAAAAATGAATCCAATTGTTAAGAAAGGATCCCGAGGTGTTGGTATTGGTCCATAAGAACGAATTTCTCCAATTTCAGGAACATCTGAACTCAGGGCAGTTAAAGATTTAATAGCAAGATTGAAAGCTTCTTCCTCAGATAATGGAGAAGAATTATAGATGTTCTGAGGACCATAATCCTCAAAAACGGTTATAATCAATCCCTCAGTTGCATTAGTGCCTTCTGTTGAATCATTCTTGGGCATTATCAAAGCATCTCGTCATGAATAGTGATATTTAATCAGTAACTTTGTCATAACAAAAGCTATTGATAAAATTATCTACGAAGTTTGATTTATATCTAAAGCTTGTTTCATCAATTGATTCACTCGTTTAATCAATTCAGTTGGATCTTGTAATGATCCTTCTGCTAATTCTTGATTTTCTAACAATTGGAAAATACATAATCGAAGAAGAGAAGACTCTGGATCTTTACTAAACAGAGTTTTCAACTGGATTACTATAGAATGATCTGGATTAATTTCCATAATCTTCTTTTCTGGAATATAGTTTTCATCCATATACTTTAAGACTCGAGTAAAGGCAGTAGTACCACTAGGATTCACAAGCCGACAGGGACTATTTGTTAAGAGATTTGTATACCGAATATCAATAATTCGATCACCTAGAATTTCCTTTAGGTAACTTAAGAAAGGATCTTTCTCAGGTTCTTCTTTCACTTCTTTTGTCTCTTCCTCTTCTTCATCCTTATCAAGAGAAGGTTCAGGTTCTGCTTGGTCAATGGCTTTGAATTTCTTACCTTGGAATTCATTTACATGCATAATTACAAAATTATCTATGGGTTCAGTAAAAAGAATTACTTCCTGATCCAATTTTTTATAATATTCTAAATGAGGGCTGCGTAGAAGAGTCTGAAGATTTTCACCTAGGAGGAAAAGGATATCATCTTGTTCATCTGGCATTTGTTCTACATATTTAGCAAGGGTAATAAGTTTGTTTTCTGATTTTGAAGTTGTAACCCTAAGATGGTTTAACAACTTTTCACGCCGTTTCTGATCTTGAGAAATGCCCTCCTTAATGAAAACACCAAATTGTTCCCACCAACTCAAATATTTTTCTTCATCTTCATTAGCAATTTTCTCAAGTTCATCTAGAATTCTACTCGTAATTACTTTTTTAATACGTCGTATCGTCCGATCAACTTGGATAACTTCTCGACTGACATTTAATGGTAGATCCTCTGAATCTACAACCCCAAACACAAAACGAAGATATTCAGGTAATAAATCCTTAGCTTTTTCTTGAACTAAGATCTTTTTACTATATAGGCGGAGACCATAATCCTGATACATGGACGTCATCATCATTCGACTACGTTGGTTTGGTAAAAACAACAATGCTCGAAATTGGATAGGCGCGTCAACACTTAATTGAATACGATGGAATGGTTCTGTCCAATCCAAACTCACTTGCCTGTAGAACTCGTTAAACTCTTCATCCTTAACATCTTCAGTTTGATACCAAATAGGAACTTGCCGATTCACAATTTGATCATCATTAGCTACACGAATGGGAAACCCAACAAAATCGCTATATTTTTTGATGATAGATTCAATTTTATACTTGTTAGCAAATTCCTTGGCATCATCTTTTAGATAGAGAATGATTTCAGTACCCCTTTCAGGTTTATCAATATAAGAAACAGAAAAATTTCCTGATCCGTCCGATCTCCATTCTACTCCCCGAGAATCTTTTGGGTACGAACAGGAACGAACAACAACCTCTTTTGCAACAATGAATGAACTATAAAATCCCACACCAAATTGCCCAATTAAATTCATTGCATCGTCAGACGAGTCTTCAACTTTTTTTAAAAATTCAAGAGTTCCACTTTGTGCGATCGTCCCTAGGTTAGTCTTTATCTCTTGATAGGTCATTCCAATTCCTGTATCGGAAACTGTTAATGTATAATCATCCTCGTTAAAACTAATCTTAATCCCAAGTTCAATATCAGGATCAAGAATAGGTTCTTTTGTTTCTAATTGAGCAATTCGCATTCGATGGAGAGCATCCGCGGAGTTTGAAATTAACTCCCGAAGAAAAATTTCCCTATTTTTATATAACCGATTTATCAGAATGTCTAACACTCGTTGAATTTCCGCTTGAAACTTAAATGTTCTTCCTTTAGACTCCTTTTTAGAGCTACTATTGGACATTATATTCAGATCCCTCATATTTAATACTACTAGAGTGGACTTTAAAACCAGTTAAATCATCATAAGAAATATTCTAATCATTTATCATGCTAAAAGTAGAAATCAAGTGGAGAGAAAAAATACTCAGTAAAAGAAATATACATTAAGATAGCAATAAATCAATTCATAAGAGCTTATTTGGCTGAAGAAATTTCAAACCAATGTTTCCTAGGACGTGAATCTGCAATGATTGAACTAAAAAAAACTAGAGCGAAAAAGTACAAAGAATTCGAATTTCCAGTGCCAATGTACTTTATAGTTAAGTTTTTTCATCAATTTTCTTTTCTTGCAAACGTCGTACACACAGTCGAGTCGTTCCAACTAAAGAAAAAGCTAGAAAATACTATAATCGATCGACCAATATATATCACAGGATTAGCGCGGGCTGGGACAACAATTACCTTAGAGATGCTCAATAAACACCCTAACGTGGCTGCCCATAGATATTTACACATGGTTTTACCTTATACCCCACACTGGACTCAAAATATAGCAAATTATGTTCCAATAATAATGAAAACACCAGTCGAAAGGGTCCATAAGGATAGAATAGCAGTTACACGTGATAGTCCTGAAGCTGTGGAAGAGATTTTTTGGCAGAAATATTTTCCAGAGACTTATGATGAAAAAAGTTCAAACATTTTAGATGAGAAAGTGCAAAATCCCCAATTCGAAGCATTTTATCGAAACCATCTGAAAAAATTACTAATTAATCGAAAGGTAACACGATATTTAGCAAAAAATAATTATAACGTTGCTCGAATGGAATATCTCCAAAAACTGTTTCCTGATTTGAAATTCATTATTATTATTAGGAACCCCTTTGATCACATCGCCTCCCTGGCCAAACAGGATAGTGTTCTAAAAGAATTAGAACAAAATGACCCCCGATTGTTGGATTGGACAAAAATCATCGGGCATAGAGAGTTTGGCACCGCTAAAATCTGTATTAATTTGAATAATCCAGAAATTATCAAAGAAATTCGGTCATTATGGAACAATAAAGACACCTATATGAATGGATGGGCAATTTATTGGACAGAAACATACTCATACATTCATAAAAGATTACAAACGAATCCAAAGCTTGCCAAAGCGAGTTTAGTGGTTCATTATGAGGATTTATGTGAACGATCTGCGATGACGATTGATCAAATCATTAACCATATAGAAGTAGATCCTAAAAAATTCACCAAGACAAAAAAATACTATTCCAAGCATTTAAAAAAGCCAACTTACTATATAACCAAATTTACACCCAAAGAACAGGAAAAGGTAATCGAAATAACAGGGAAAACAGCAGAGAAGTTCGGTTATGAATTCTAAGAATTCAGTGAAGGTTAGATTTAAAATATCACCTCTAAAATGACGTAATCATGCGAAAATCAGTGAAGATCCTCCTAATAGTCGGTGTAGTCGTAGTTATTCTAAGTATTCCTGCTCTCTTTATCATCTCGAATATTATGAAAATGGGGGAACGCGCACAACCTTTCAACTTAGATAACGCCCCAGAATATGTCATTACTTCAAAAATTGTACTGAAAGAAAAATTGGAGAATGATACCTTTACTTTAGAAGTGGATAGACAACAGTTTCTTAATTTTAGTCAATGGATGGCAGATAACAGTCCTAATATCTTGGATTTGATAAAAGGGTGGGAACAAACTGTTCTATTTGAGATTGAAAACTCCACATATAATATGTGGTGGATTATCCATGATAATACAGCCACAGTTGAAGTAGGAACCAACTCCCCTCAAGAATATGGCTTATTAATTAACCTTGATTTTCAAACGTTTACTAATATATTAAAGCAAATAGAAACCCCTTTATCGGCTTTCATCAAAGGTACATTGACCTATGAGGGCCCCTTCAACGAGGCTCTGAAGGTTGCTCAAGTAACTGCCGTTGTAAGTGCAACTATAATGGATACTTATATTCCAACCAAAATTAGAGGCCCAACATTTGAGATTACAACTGATAACAAGGATTATTATATTGATGATGGGTTAACACTGTTTCCGTGTATAAATGTCTCGATCAACCCTGAACACATTGGAAAAGAGCATGAATCCCTAATAGGATCAGGAACAGTTTATATTATTGATTCTCAGGGAAAGATTGTAACCCAACTTGGCAATTCTGCTCATTCTGTCCATAAGTTCATTAATTCGACAACCATTTTAATGGGTGGACAAGATCCTGGCTTTCTAGAATTATGGAATTATAAAGAGGACATACTCGAAACATTAGGAGTTCCTGAAGGGCACCATGATCTTGATTATAATCCCATCACTGACACATATATGGTATTGGAATACAATTATTCTGTAGAGGTTTTCGATGGAAAAAATACTACTGTCATTTATGACCTCGTCTCTGAATATGATCGCACAGGTGAATTGGTGTGGCAATGGGATCCCCTTATTCATTATCCATTCAATGCTACACGCCATGCAAGCCTAGGGTTGAATAATATATTTCGGGGTGGGCTTGATTGGATGCATGCTAATAGTTTTGTTTGGGATAAAACCCAAAATGTAATATATTTGAACGTTCGAAATTTAGACACAATATTAAAAATCAATTATACCACAAAAGAAGTGATTTGGGATGCTGGCCGCGGTGGGGAGTTTACTCTGGTTAATAAAGCAGGAAAAGAGGTAAATACCCTTTTTTGCCATCCTCACGGGTTGGAACGTATAAGCTCAAATCGATTTATTTTATACGATAATGATCTGTATAACCTTTCTAATCCATTAAC
>JBHLPG010000145.1:0-9374 GCA_048939725.1 Promethearchaeota archaeon
CCGATGACGTTGGAGTCTTCGCAGTGGTCTTGACTCGGGATTTTACAGGTTTCTTATTGGATGATAGTGATAGCAATGACATCTATGAGTTCAACTGGAACACTCTTGGTGAAACTGAGAACAGCATTCACTATTTCACGATAACAGTCTGGGATATGGATGGTCATAAGGTTATTTATGATTTCTACCTTCAGGTAGATAACTTAAGGCCTGGAACGCCTCCAACAGTGACAATAATTTCTCCAAGTACAGCAGGTCAAACACTCAGTGGTAGTTACACCTTTGAGGTTGAAGTAATCGATGATCTCGGAATTGAATCAGTCAAAATGCAGATAGACCAAGGATCGATGTATTCTATGACATTCAATCCGACCACGGGCTACTATGAAAGAACACATGATCTGTCTAATGAGATAAATGGTGATCGAATCCTCAACATTACAGTCATAGATGTTGATGAAAATCAGCACATTGAACAAGCGAAGATCGAATTCACGGTTGTTGGTGGCCAAGAAGGACCAACAGTAAGTGATCCACCTGAATGGTCTGAAAGTCGTTCAGATCTCCCAGAAAACCTCAGCGCTTATGTTGAAGCAGGTAATTTGAACGATTATGAGCCAGTTTCAGGAGATATTTACTTTGAAGTCGCAGTTAAGGATGATCGTCAAATTACCACAGTAGGTATCAAGATTCAGATAGTTAATGATTTTGATCCTGTTACTGGAGAGCCCGATTTAGGAAGAGTGGTAAAAGATACATCAATGGGTGAAGCTGGAACAAGTGCTGAGTGGAGTCTATATGACTACTCGTGGGATAGTACCGAAGAGGCTGATAACTACTATCTCTGCGAGATTGACGTGCAAGATGACGATACAATTGCAAATCACCTATACATCCGCATCTTAATACAAGTAGATAATGTAGAAGATGAGGGTCCAGTTATTGGTGCTCCAGGGTTCGAATTCGAAATCCTTCTTCTCAGCCTGACCAGTTTATACTTTGTTGCTGCTCTCATTAAACGTAGAAGAAACAAATAGGGATTCTACGCCCCTTTCTTTTTTTATTAGAAGAACGGAATATTTTTCTGATGTACGATTGTTATGCTGCCCCTTCTTTTATGACATATGACGTAAATTGATATATGGCCACTATGGCCACATTTATAAATGGATATGAGACTTATTTAATTGGTGTCAAAGTTGAACAATAACAAAGAAAATAATCCAAATGATGAGTTCAATTCTTCTCCTTCTAATGAAGGCTATGTTCATTTTCCATGGGGAATTTTCAGGTGTAATTTCCCATATATGATGGGAGATCATCATGATTCAGCCCCACCACCGCCATTTAGATCTAAAAGACGTCATAGACCACCATTTTTCCATTTTCCTGGTCATCACGGCCCAGTCATACCTCCATTTCCCCTAAGCCGTGGAGCGTTTAGAGATCTAAAGAACTTCTTCATCTTAACAATGTTAGCTGATCATGAGGAGGGTATCACGGGATATCAGATTCAAGAGAAGTATAAAATCCCTAGAAGTAATGTCATACGCATTTTAAGAAAGCTAGAAGAAAAAAATTTCGTTGAAACAGTTGAATCAGTCGTTGATGGTAGAGCACAGAAAAACTATCGAATAACCAAGGAAGGAAAAAAGCATCTAGATGAATTGAAAGAAAATTGGGCGTCTAAATTCGCATTTTTTTCGGAGTTAGCTCCCCCAGAAAAATATGGTCACCCTTTTGCACGACCACGTTTGTATCGAAGGATGGTTGCAGAAATCGATGGCTTTCAATCCAAAGAGGATGCTTTAGACTACTTCCAAGGATATCGATCCTCAGTAAAAAAACGAATTAAAAAGACCCAAAAGCGGCTGGATATGTTAACATCAGCGAAGTCTGAAGTAGATACAATTGTTCAAAAGATAGAAGAATCCGATGAACTCAAGAAGGATGAACTCAAAGAATTATTAGAAAAAATCAAACAGAAGATAATGGAACCTGAAGAAGAGTAAAAACTTACAGTTTTCCTTATCTCTTCCTTTTTTATATTTATTAGAATTATTAGGAGGACGGGGAATTATTACAGTAATCAATGCTCAATCCGATGATGAAACATTGAATTAAATGCTAACCTAGGTTGGTTGTCTCATTTCTATTGATTTTAAATCGTCTGGTAGTTTTTTTGGCTTAACCTTGATGATCCAATTCTGAAAAGGATCTTCATAGAGGAGGGAGGGGTTCGCTTTCACTTCATCATTAATGGCAACGATTTTCCCTGAAATTGGTGAGTGGAGTGGGACTGAAAAGAAGAAAAAGTCAAGGATAGCAAAAATCCTGCCTTGTTTGAGCCTGAATCCATCAGGTTGGGTTTTAATGTTCCATACATTTTCTGGGAGCTCTGATGTGCCAACTTCACATTCCATATTATTTTTCCTAAACCAAGTGGGAATTACAGATTTTGTATAATAAACAAGTTCCATTTCAATACCTCTCGTTTAGATATCATAGATTAGTGAAATTCTGGATTCCAAATAAGAAAGGAACTAAACAAATATATATAGTTATCGTTTACGTTATAAACAAAAAAAGAAGAGGGAGACCAGATGTTTAGAGATAAATCATTCAATCTTATTCTAAAACATACATAAAGAATCATTCATTCTTTCTTCTACAATTTAATCTGTATTCAATTGTTTCTTCTGTATACACCTTTAGATAAAAGCAGCTTAATAGCAAAATAAGCTTGACAATATCAATAAAGGAAGGGAAATAATCGTTTGAACTCAACGGACAAGATAATTGAACTTTAAAACTAACAATAAATAAGGTTTAATGAATATTATAATTTTAAAAATCTCCGTAATGCTGGATTCATTTCAGCAATTCTTTCTTTACTAATCAGGTCAAGATATTGCCGCATGATGCTAACCGAGAGGAGAATTCCCATCCCAGATCCGATAGCACCAAAAAAATCTGCAAAAGCAGCCAAAGCACCAATGAAGAATCCTCCAATTACTGCTATTGTAGGAATATACATTTCTAACCTACGTTCAACAATTTTCTTGCTTCTTCGCCAGCCAGGGATCTGCATTCCAGATTGTAAAAGTTGTCGGGCAACATCACTAGAACCCATGCCAGCAGTTTCTAACCACATTGCAGCAAAAATAATACAGAGTATAATTAGCAACGCAGCATAAACCAAAGCACGGAGAACTGATTTGATGGGGTTTTCCAAGTTAATAAATCCCATATCCCCAACAAATGATTGAGGTGGAGTCATAAAATACACAAGACCAGATTGAGGAACATATTGCTGAGTCGCTTCATCAATTCTAAATGTTCCTAAAAACAAAGCTAAAGGATCCTTTGTCTTCTCTCCACCACTTGCGTTCCAAACCATTTGAGCAATAAAGTAAATATCCGCAAATACCGCTGATGTTAGAATAACAGGAATATTAGATACATAGAGCAGTTTAATTGGGTAATTAGAACGAATTCCCTTGTATTGCGCATAGGATATTGGGATCTCAATCCGCATTGATTCAAAATAGACCACGATGATGAACACAACAATAGTGGCTATCACAGAGAGAAGAGAGAGGGAAGGCAAATTTAGCTGATCCCTTGGATTAGGACTATAACGAAAAAACAAATGTATAATTGCTGACAGAAGATCTTGCTGGGTTGTCCAAGCATAAAATGCATAAAATATCCCTCGCGCAGATTCTACTGTATAATCTTGGTACAAAATAGGAGGTCCCTCTTTTATAGGTTGAACAGCGAACAATCCTTGAAAAATCTGTAATCCAACACCTCCTGCAATGAATAGAGAGATTCCTGATCCTAGACCCCACCCCTTTTGGATCATTTCATCTAGAAGGATGATGATGATACCAGCTACCAATAATTGAGTGACTATCAATAGTTGGTCTGTTAACAGTAGGTCATCATGGGGGCCATAGTTTCCGCCAATTAAAAAAGCTGTTGCCTCGATAAATGTCATGATTAACGATAAGACTTTCTGGGCACCTGTATAAAGAGCTCTCTCTTCTGGGTCTCCCATATTGACAGTTATTATTTTTGAACCAGTTAAAATCTGCATAATCAGTCCAGCAGTAACAATTGGTCCAATTCCAAGATCAGCAAGGGAACCACGCGTCGAAGCAGTAATCATCCTCATATAACTATATGGATCTCCTCCTTGTAATTTTGCACCATAAATAGGTGTAGATGCCATTACAAAATAAATAATAAGAGCAGCAATTGTCCAAAGTATCTTTTCATTGAAATGAATCTCTCGAGGAGGTTTTACAACCTCTGGCGTTATTGACATAAATGGCCGAATCGCTTGGAGAAACTTAGAGGTCATTTTGCTAACCTCCCATGAGAAAATAGTCTTTAGGGGATGAATTTATACTGTTCTTATTAATAGGTCAAAATGTGAGACACAACCAGATATCGTCTCCTTATTTCTACTTTTATTACTTTTTGGTACAATTTCCATACCTTTTAATATGTATCAAAGCTTATAGTACAATTTTTTAACTAACCGAAAGTATAAAAGATAGTATTCATTATTCAGATATGATGGTGGGATTGAATTTTAATAAACGGACAAAGAAGAAGCTTCTAGGTCTCTTATACTCATTCATCCTCATTTTGTCTATTTTCCATTTCTTGACTCTTTTACCAATATTTCAATCGCCTGAAAGTAAAGAAATATTTTGTTCTCCTGTATGCTCAGCAAATATTGCCAGATCGCTACAAACTGAAGGAACAAATGCTTTTAACCTAATGAAGGAGGTTATTTCACAAGAAACACCTTTCAATCTTCCTCTAGTCCTTATTGGTAAGTGGTCGTCAGAGAACCACTCTAATCGTAATGAATTCATACCAGTAAATCGTACAATCATAAAAGCAACAATCAGACAAAATCCAGGAATCACTCTTAGAGAAATCCAGCGAAAAACAGATCTCGCAGTCGGAGTTATTCAATATCATCTAGGTCGTCTTGAAGCTGCTGAGATTGAAGCGTTCATATTGGGTAAATGTAAGCATTTTTTTCTCAAACAAAGTAATTTCTCATTAAAAGAGAAAATGTGGTTTGCAGTTTTACGAAACAAAAGTGTACGTGCTATCCTACAATACCTAGAAACAAACACAAATGATAATTTACAGAAAGACATTGTTAATTTTACTGGGATCAGTAAGGTTATGGTCTCGTATTATGTCAAACAACTTGAACAGTTCGGGATTATTAGGCGTAAACATCACCAACTTAGTATCACAGAGGATTATATTGATATAATCACGAAATTACCAAATTACAAGATATCCTGAATTGATATTTTGGCATAGTTGTTCTATCACTGAATGAAAGATAGTCAACACTTAATGTGATAATCCAATGAGAAGACATGATATTCATACGCATACAACCTATTCAGATGGTCTTCTTTCCCCAGAAGATTTGGCTCAGCAAGCCAAGAAAATGAATCTTGAGATCTTAGGTATTTGTGATCATGGTTTCTCCAAAAAGTTAATGGAAAATTATCAGGTGACCGCTTGTTTAGACAAATACCTGAATCATTTAAAAAGAATAAAAAGTTCTTTGAATGAACTAGAGTTATTAATTGGTATTGAGATTGATATGTCTAAAATTTATGGAATAAATCCTACTCTGCTCCCCTTTGAAACTTTGAATGAATTTGATTACATTCTTTTTGAATATATCAACACAGAGAAAGAATACTGGGGCGAAGTTGGGAATCGAGATATTTCAGAGATAATAGACATACGAAAAGAATTAGATGTGCCTGTTGGACTTGCTCATAACGATCTCCAACAAAATTATTATGGAAAGGAGAAAGAAATCGCTAAGATTTTAATACAACAAGACATTTTTGTTGAAATACAAGAATCCGAATTGCATCCCCGAAGAGGAGTAGGAAGAAACACAAGGGAAGGATTGGATTATTATCTCCATTTCACTCGGAAATTAATTCAAGAATTGGTAAACAATAGCGTAAAAATTGTCTGTGGAACAGACTCACACACGGGAAAATATCTGGGGAAGCTCGATAATGCATTCCAGTTTGTTAGAGAGAATAATCTCGAATTTCATCAGCTTGTTTTATGATGAAACCAGTCAACTCCCAGGCGGATTACACATGATACAGGCCCAATTACCTTGTTGGGCGTTATAGTTGAACATATCAAAGAACCTAGCTTCTCGGAGTTGAATAATGAGGTTATCCTGCTCTTCCGAGGTCAAAAATGGTTGTGAAATATAACTAATAAAGTCCGCATCATCTTTTGATTTATAAGCTTCGTATGCATCTTTTACTGCGTCCACAGCGCCTCCTGCAGCTATTGGATGGATAATTGCAGCTCCAATTTTAACAGCAGAGAGAGCAATCTTTAACCATTTATTCCAAGCTTTAGTTTCAGTTGTAAAACTTCTATCAGATGGAAAAAGGCACCGTTCATTTTGCATACCACATATAAAATGGAGTTTCATTGTTTTACGGATACGTCCCTCAGTAGAAAACTCATACGGAATAGGAATTTTCTTTGCAATCTGAGATATGAAATCTTTAAGCTCAGCTACGTTCTCATCAACATAAGCTTTGAGATCTTCATAGGAATGCACCATTTCACTTATTCTTTTATTCTGATCATCGATAGCAGCAGCAAACTCACGAACGGTTCTACCTTCATAAATATCAACAATATGCTTTGCTTGATCTCGGATATACTCTTGGGGGTCATTTTCTAAAGATCTTATCTTCTCAATGTATGGGTCTAGTAAGAAGCGATCCATCTCTCCGAGATTCCGTATCTCCATCAAAGTTACAGTATGTACATTATGATCAGGGTCATCAAGCAGTTCTACAAGAAAGGGGAGAATTTCAGCGGCAATATCAACTGACATTCGGCCCACAAGCCCCAGGATGTTTGGGGCCATCATTTTAAGCGTATCATTGTACTCCATCGCTTCTTGAATTTCAGGAAGAATAGGGTGGACTAATTCAGGATTTTTACGAGCAATTTCACTAAAAATCATGATACTACTTGAAGCTGTATGTGGTGAATGGATCGTTTCTTTCAATTCATTGATGTATGGATTTAGAACTGTACTATTCTTCTTAGCCATCTCTCCTAGAATCATTAAGGCAATACTCGCATAATTCATATCTTTAGCCATCTGAAGTAAGTAATCAATATTTTCTTCATAAAAAGGGGGATTGAATTTATACAACTCCCACAACAGGGAAATCATCTCAGTCATTCCCCCTTTCACGAGGTTAAATATCTGAGGGACATGATCCTTAAATAAGCGAGGATTACGACTAACCATGGGGGAGACGTAACCCATCGCGCTGTACTTAACCGAATGATTTTTTTCCATCAATTTAAAGAAAGTTGGTAAAGCCCGCATAAATTTTCGTTGATCTGTTGTTATTGGTTGGCGAATGGCTTCTAAGAGACCACCAGCACAGATACCAACAAATATTTCGGATTCATCTTCCATAGTAAAGTTCTCTGCTAAGACTGTAACCGTAGCAAGGATATCCTCAAAATTATCACTTCCTAAAGTAGGTACTGATGAAGTTACAGTTGAAATTGTACTACCCAGATGCTGAATTATGTACATATCAGAGGTGCTTTGAAGTACTTTCAAAAAAGATAGCAGATGAAAAGCCAATTCATTGGGATTTGTAGAACTTAACCCAGAAATTTCATCTATTGCGTTTTTCCTAATGTTTTCAGTAGGAGATGATAAATCAGCTATTAATTCTTCGATGAACATAATGTATGAATTCCTATGTTGACAATATTTAACTTAATCCTATTTAGAATGACACGTATCGGGATTCGTATCCTAAAAGACATTAATCCAGCATTATCAACTTGTGAGTATAAGAGGATTGTAGAAAAATATCATCATTTAGAAGTAAGGAGGATTCAATGCCTTGAAAGCTGTTTTGCTGCACGAATTTGGTGGAATTAATACCCTTCAGTATGAAGAATTTTCAATTCCAGAGCCAGATGAAAACGAGATTTTAATAAAAGTACAGGCAGTTGCGTTAAATCATCTGGATCTTTTTGTTAGACAAGGGATACCAGGATTAAAGCTTGAAATGCCCCACATTCTGGGGAGTGACATTTCTGGAACAATTGAAGGGGGAAAGGGAGTCGAAAAAGCAGGACTGCAAGTTGGCCAGAAAATTGTTGTAGATCCCGGATTAAGTTGTGGGGTGTGTGAATTTTGTTGTTCAGGAGAGATTTCCCTTTGTCATAAGTACGCAATCATAGGAGAACATACAAGGGGTGGATATGCTGAATATGTCACCGTACCTACAGAAAATGTTATACCAATTCCTGAAAAAGCTACACTTTCCATGGTAGAGGCTGCAGCAACTCCACTAACTTTTTTAACAGCTTGGCGAATGTTGATGACTCGCGCAAGGTTGAATTTGGGGGAAGATGTACTTATAACAGGGATTGGGGGTGGAGTGGCTCTCGCTGCTCTTCAAATCGCCAAATTAATGGGTTCCCGAACTTTTGTGACATCCTCTTCAAATGAAAAACTAGAGAGAGCAAAAGAATTAGGAGCTGATTATGGTCTGAACTATCTTGAGAATCCAGATTATCAGAAAGATGTCTGGAGATATACCAACAAACGAGGAGTGGATGTCGTGGTTGACTCTGCAGGACAAGCTACTTTTGAGAAAAGCTTGCGAACTTTACGAAAAGGTGGTAGATTTGTAACCTGTGGCGCTACCACAGGACCAATGGCCAAACTTAATATGAACTTACTCTTTTGGCGCCAATTCGACATATTAGGTTCAACAATGGGGACTCATAATGAACTGCGAGAAGTTCTGAAATTCGTTTGGAAAGGACGCCTGAAACCCGTGGTACACAAAACTCTACCACTGTCGAAGGTGCAAACCGCTCATCAGATACTTGAGGAAGGCACACACTTCGGGAAGATCGTACTGGTACCATAACCTAGTGAGGATGACCAAAAAGGTGTTTTTATAATTTAACAGTGAATTTCGTTTTTCGTGACCCATCGTGGATCAGAGAGAACCAGGGGTACTTCCTCATCATAGATAACATCCGATGTCTAATGAGGTGGAGAGCGAAATACCCCAATGTGGATTTGAATGGAAAGTTTTGTCTACTAACAACGGAAGCAAACTGGTCTAACCACCGCCAGCTACTCAACCTTAAATTCTTCACTAATAACCACTTATATTTCTCTGTATCTATTCGATTATCAGCTATACATTCAGACAGAACCCAACCTGATTGCCAAGCAGGCTCAATACCCGCACCAGAAAGTGGATGTGCTAATCCAAGAA
>JBHLPG010000013.1:0-36100 GCA_048939725.1 Promethearchaeota archaeon
TGGTCGAGGTAATGAGAGAAAGATCGAATAAGGATCAGAGCGAAATTCAACAGAATGTCCTTGTTGGGCGCCAACGATGGAAGAAATTAATAATCCTAGGGTTTCGTTTCCTTTTGATCCTAGGAAACTATGAAGAACTAATTGTCTTCCTGCGGACTCAATCAACACTTTGTTTTTTGTAGGAACAATTCCTAGTTTTTTATGTTCGTTAATTAGAGCTAAAAGTTCATCTCGGACGGGAGAAGGTTCCATCTCATCAAAAAGATTATCTTCAAACAATTCTTTAGCCGATTCAGCCACCATCTGCGATACTGGTATTAATTCCCCTTCCCAGGTTGGTATAGCTGCCTCTGTTAAACCTTTAACCTGACGTACCTCAATTCGATCCTCTTTTTGTGCCAAAAACTCCCAAGGAAGCCCATTTAAAATGAAAATAGCTCCTTTCTCTCCCCTAGTAGATACAAATGCTTCATCTAAATGCCCCACCCTACTTTGTCTTCCAATATCAAAGACACTATAGCTTCTTTTTGTTGGAATGCTACTGAGGTTTGCATAATAATATTGATAAGCTTTCCGTTTAGCTCTTAAAGAAATTTGGCCAGTATCAGGATCTTTATTGATATAAAAGAAGTAATTCTCTTTACCATACTGTAGTAATGGTAATATATCATGAGAAGTAAAATTTTGGAAAGGATATGCCCTTGTAAGAATGTCTATAATTTTTTTAACTTTAGTCTCTCCAAAATCAAGTAATATACCAACGATGCTATGGAAGAGAATGTCTAAGGCAGAGGTATGAATAGTAGTTGGTTCTACTTCCTCTCTTGAAATCCCCTCCTGAATTGTAAAAGCCTCAAAAAGATCCCTAGGGGTTTCTGCTACTATTATACCACGACTTACCCTATCTAATCCATGCCCAGCTCGTCCCACTCTTTGAATGAGGGTTTCAATTCTTCTTGGACTCATATATTGAATTACTAGACTCACAGCTCCAATATCTATTCCTAATTCAAGAGAAGAAGTGGCTATAATCAATTCTAAATTGCCTTCTCTCACTTCGGTCTCAGCTTGTAAGCGATATTGAGCTGAAAGACTTGAGTGATGAACTTCAAAGGTTATTTGTTCATCTGGGTCAACATATTCATTGTATCTATTAAATCGATACCCAAGAATTTCTGCTTGTTGTCGTGTGTTCGTAAAGAGTAAAACAGTCCCCGACTCATTCTTAATTATTTCTACCAATTTAATAAATCTTGCGGCTGCCTCTTCAGTTGTATGTAGTATTTTTGTAAAATCTTGGAAGGAAGGAGATAATTGAGTTGGAAACTCAATTGCTAGTTTCAGTTGTTTTAAAGAAGGGATTTCTATAACCTTAAATTTCCTACTTCTTGGAGCAAGAAATTCCATAACCTTTCTGGGATTCCCTAGAGTGGCTGAAATTCCTATTCGCTGAATTTCTCTGCCAGTACGCATTGAGAGGCGTTCTAGAGCTATTGAAAGTTGAACTCCTCTCTTGGTTTCAACTAACTCATGAATTTCATCTATAACAACTGTTTGAACGTTCTTTAATCGCTTTCGTCCAAGAATCTTAGCAGGTAATAATGCCTGAAATAACTCTGGAGTAGAGATTAATATTTGGGGTGGATCTTTGGTTTGTCGTCTTCTCTCTGCACTAGTTGTGTCTCCATGTCGAACTGCAATTGATATGCCTAATTTTTCCCCTAGAGAGGGTAATACCCGACGAAAGATATCACGATTTAGAGCCTTTAGAGGAGTGATTACCACTGTAGTTATTGGACTCGATTCTTCCGTGAGAATTCGGTGGAGGCAGGCAATGATTGTACCAAAGGTCTTTCCAGACCCAGTACTCGCTACAATTAATACATCTTCGTTGGAAATAATAGCTTCAAGATATTCCAATTGCCTTGGAGTTGGCTGGAGGGCTAACTCATTAAGGACCTTTTGAAGCCGAGGATCTAAGATATCAAAAGACACGTAATCGAATCTTCCTTTTTATTAGAAAGTAGTATTAATATACTGAATAAAAGTCAAACAATTCTAATTCAACGAAATCAAAAAGAGAAAATATATTCAATGTTTTCGACAAAACCTAAGATTAAAAATAAATTTGCCTTAATTCCTAGAATAGCTAAAAAATAATACACAAAATTACTTTTATGGGATTAAATCGCTCTATTGTTTGAAGTACGGATTCTTTAACAATTAAATAGCTATTCTCTAAGATATTTTCTATTGAATTGTGTCTAATATATATTTACCAGAATATTCAAGGAGTCAGTGTTATATATCAAACCATATTTTTTTAAAAAAACCGGAAAATCTTTTTTGTTGTCATTTAGTTAAACATGAAAAACGACTTCTCTTCTTAAATCCTGAAAATAAACTAGTAACAAACTGTATCATCTCTAGAAAAAGAAATTTATTATTATTACTAACCCATGGAAATCTAATCATATGGTGGGAATCTTGAAAGAGCTTACTATTATTAATGACGTAGCTGATATTGTGGAACGAATTGTGCAGTTTATTGAAACATCTATAGAGGAAAGGGGAGTTGAAGGCGTCTTAGTACTATTTTCTGGTTACATGGATTCAACTATAGTTTCTAAATTATGTCTAGACGCTGTTGGTGTTGATGCAGTAAAATTACTAATAAGAACCAACAAATACTTCGAAAAGCAAGAAGAAATTCTGGAGACTTCAATCGAGTTTCTAGGGGTGCCAGAAGAAAACATTGTACGATGTGATATCGAACCAATGCTAAAGACATTCGCGTCTAAAGATCTTATTCCTGGATCTGTTAGGGAGATTCCTTCACTATACCAACCACTTAGTTATTCTCTATTAAAGAATACAGCCAAAAAAGAAATTGAAGAGAAAACTTACGGTATGGTAGGAAAAGCGACTTCAGATCGAGAAAAATGGATTCATAAAATCATCGCACACAATAAGTTCCGATCTCGGCTTCAAATGGCAGTTGCATACCTGACCGCAGAACAGGAAAATCGATTTTTAATTGGAACAATCAATAAAACTGAACTTTCAACTGGTTTATTTACAAAATGGGGACATGGTCATTCTGCTGACTTAATGCCTTTAGGTGGATTATATCGTTCTCAGATATTTGAAGTAGCTGAATATCTAAAACTCCCGGAACCTATTCAGAATTTATCAAAAGCTGATCTCATACCTGGCGTTCAAAATAAGTACCTGTATTTCTTTGACTTAATTGTGGATCAGGTTGACAGAATTTTGGTTCAACTTGAACAAGGCGAATCATTCACTGAGATAAGTAAAAAATTGGATATTCCTATTGAAAAGGTAGAAAAGATAAACACATATTACAATTCTGCTGCTTTTACCAGACAAGTTCCGCTTATACCTAAGATCTGACTCTTATTAATAAAATGGGATAATATTAGTTTACACCTCGTGAACGAGACAAGTTAGTAGATAGTCCACTAAGGGGGTATTTAAGTCGAAATCAGAAATATTTTCTTGAACTATGAATGAGATTGGCTTTTTCTGGATTAATCTTCCTCGAGGAGGTCTGGGAATCTTGTTAACTACCATAATAATCTTCGCATCATCAATCATTTCCATGTTATGCAAGGTTCGAATCTCTTTTGTAGAGACCTGTGTATCTATTATAAGAATATCATATGGGTTGGGATCTTGCCATGTTTCAACAACCTTCTGAAGATATTCGAAGGTTGGACAGTGTATAGCAAGGATTTCTCTAGCTAATAACACTTTATACAACGATTCGAAGGTATCTGAGTCTTTACATAAGAGTAGAAGCTTTCGGGGGTCTTGATCGAAAACATGAGCACTCAAATCTTTCATGAGCCGGTGTAAAACGTCTAAAGCCTTGGATTCTAGAAGAGCATCGCTAATTAATGAAGATGCAACATCTTGAAGGTTTTTTATTAAATTTAAAGAGTTTGATAAAACCTCAGAATTCGAATCTGCAAATAACTGAATTCCCCTCCAATGAAGTAAATCCAAGGGCACATTACCCATAATTGCTTCATTGAAAAGGTTTTGAAATTGTTCTCTTTTAATATCTTCAAGCAGGTCTTGATCTAAAAGGAAATTTTTTATTTCTTTTGTAAAAGGCCTGCTAATTTCAGACCAATCAGTGAAAATATCATCGATTTCTTCAAAAAATATATCTACAAATTTCGTACCTATAAATTGTAACATCACATGTATTGAAAATGGTTGTACTTTCTCATCCCCAGCGGTTACGATAGCAGCAATTATAGTGTTATCAATAGTTTCAAAATAAAGTTCATCTTCTCCCATCTTTAGAAATTCTATGCTTTTATTTTCTGCGCTAAGAGATTCAGCAAACGTTGAAAGTCCTGCAACAAGGCCAGAAAATAAAATTTCATCGATTTGGTAATCAGAAAATGGAGCGCTATAGTTGTAATAACACATACCAACTTTAGAGATAATCCAGAGGTTTTTAATGATCATTAGAATTTCCTTGAAAGAGGGGGTAACGAGTTTGTACCAAGTTATTGTGAAAATTTTGGGAGACTAGTATGGCTGTTTATATCTGATCTCTGTTTATATATTAAAGTTGGTATTTAGAAGCAGAGTTTTACGAACCAAAAGCCATCTAAGATTGGCTATTATGGATCTAAAACCTTTTTTTACAGGAAAAAATTGACACTGGTTTATGATGAGAAAAACCTAATTTTTTATATAGACTAATCGCGGGAATATTATCTTGAGTTACAAATAGGGTTGCATATGCTTTTTTCCTTAAGATTTCAGTCGTTATCGTTGATACTAGTGCTATTCCGTATGAACGGCCCCTATATTCAGGAACAACGATAATATTGCCTAGGTGTGCCGCATCAGGGGTTTCAAAGTGTGTCCCTCCACAAGCAATGACTTCACAATTAATTTCTAAGTAATAATAGAAGTCACTTTCTAACTGAATTGGGTTCCAAGGATAAGTCTGATGTGATTTATAAAACATATCAATACGAGAATTGTTTTCGTTATTTACGCGGTTAAAGGTAATATCATAGTATTCAGAAGTAAATTTAGACTGATTGATGAACATACAATATTCAGAACTTATATCCTGTATATGGAAATAATTGATCAACTCCTTCTCTTTCAAAGTGAATGAAACTAAAGTAAATTCATTTTGAACTAATTTATCCAGTTGCTCAAGAATAAATAAGTCAATCCCTGAAGGATTACTTGGAAGAACAACAGAAGGAGCACTGAAACCTTTAAAAATTGTAAAAAAAGAAATGAGAGTATTGTGGTCAAAGATCCCATAAATTTCTGTCAGCTTGATACATGGAGGGAAGAGATCACCTAGTAAAACTATATTGTCAAAATAGGAAGTTTTAGCAATTTCAACACAATTCTGAACCAGTTCTCGATTAGTTTTTCGGATCTGTTTTATTTCCAACACGAGATTCCTCATGATCATTTTTAGAGCGTTGAGAGTGCCTTAATTTAATTAAATGAAAAACCCCTGTTTTTTAAGAATACTCTAGATCAAGCTAAAATCATGATAAATCTACGAAATCTAGGCTGGTCTTGCGGTGGTTATGAACCAGGTCAAAAGAATGCGATAACTGACGTTCTAGGGGTAAAAATTGGTCATAAAACCATTGTTGAAGGGGATGGGGAATTAATACCTGGAAAAGGTCCAATTAGAACTGGTGTCACAATAATTCTACCTCATGATGGGAATATTTTTAATGAAAAAGTACCTGCGGGCGTTTTTGTCGCTAATGGTTACGGTAAAGCAACTGGAATCACCCAAATACTTGAAACAGGGGTAATAGAAACACCAATCGCGATAACAAACACATTAAACGTTGGATTAGTTTTTGATGCTTTAATAAGCCACGCTATAGCTGAAACTCCAGAGATAGGTATAAAGACGGGATCAGTAGCTCCTATAGTTGCAGAATGTTTTGATGGCTATTTAAATGACATCCAGGGACGACATGTCAAAGAAGATCATGTTCTTGAAGCAATTAAACATGCCAAATCATCTAATGTCGAACAGGGGAACGTTGGTGCTGGAACAGGCATGCAGGTCTTTGAGCTAAAAAGTGGAGTTGGTACTGCTTCAAGAATCGTCCCAAATGAACGAATTGGTGGTGATGATGTGTACCAAATAGGTGCACTCGTCGTACCAAACTATGGCCGGTTTAGAGATTTTAATTTCTTTGGAACAGAAATGGCTTCAATATTAGATCGGAAAAAATATCTCCCAAAAGCTGACGAGAAATGGGTTGCAAAATTGGGTGGTGGTTCCATAATTGTAGTAATCGCGACAAATTTACCATTTAACAATCGTCAGTTAAATAGACTTGCCCACAGAGGAGCATTAGGCATCGCTAGAACTGGTTCAATATTAAGTCATGCAAGTGGAGATTTTGTCATTGCATTCTCGACAGAAAATAAAGTGACCCATGGAAATAAAGATCCCTTTCTCATTCAAGAAAAGCTGACAAATGAATCCAGTTCTGTTCTTTCAGATATTTATAGAATGACTATCGATGTGGTACAAGAGGCAATCTACAATGCGATGTTAACTGCGAAAACTATGGTTGGCCGAGACAATAAGATTCGGGTAGCATTAGATCCGAATGATCTTCCCTCAGGAAATTAAATATATTATTACATTCGTTCTATCATTTGGTTTGTGCAAGAATACTTCTAAGGTTTCTTATTAGCCAATTGGTCACGAATTGACAAATCAGGAGGATTAAGCCTTTTTATTAATTTTTTCTCTTGATTAGAAAAGCCAGTATTGTTTTTTCGAATTGATTTGAATATTATAGGTATTATTTCTAATATACGTTTAGGACGGTCCTTAAAAACTAATGAAACCAACTCAGAAGTCAGTGCATAGTCTTCTAATCGAACATAAGTCTCTAGATTTATTTGTTGCTGTAACTCGAATAGTTTTTCAAAATGATCTGTTAATTCTTCAAGCTTCTGATAGAGAAATAAACTGTCTTCTGTCGTGACCAGAACAGCTAGTAAACTTGTCCTCTCATTTATTAAAACTTTTTTCTCCCCCAAATCTATCAAATTTAGACGGGATGAGCTATCGACGATTTCTTGCATCATTCTAGCAAGAGCAGTGAATCCCATTCCTACCAGTTGATTTTCAATTTGTGATATCAAACCAAGTTGGAAATGATGGGAAAATAAACAAATCCCATCAATTTTACGAATGATATAGAGCGAAATTAAATGCTGTTTCCAGTTCTCTACAGATCTAGTGCCATGGTTCTCTAAAATTCGCTTCCTAGATTGAATGAACCACTTTATAGGAAATCTCATACTCTTCAATGAACATCGATATTCTTCAATTTAAACTCCGAAGTTTTTGAAAAGATAAGAAGAAGAAGAGTTCTATGTTCCTGAATTATCTACTAAAAAGTATCAACGTCATATACGAATTGAAGAACAATTTCAGCTCCTTTCGCTATTTTTGGGCCAAATAATTTATCTGGTGTGTCGTTCAGTGTATGCCAATAATCTGGAACACCCGTAATTGACAATCCAAATAATGTTGTTGCATGAAGCCCCTTACGCGAAAAATTCGCAGCATCAGATCCAGCAAATCTAAGTGGCTCAACCTTAACAGGGACATTAACTTTCTTGGCAGCCTGAGAAACTTTCTCGAACACTAGAGGTGAATGTTTTGCTAAGTACATGTTTTCTGCTGTAGCTACTAAATATTCATCTGCACTTAAACATTCGAGGTTTAGTAGTAACGCCTGTCTATTTTTAAGCTCTCTGTAATGATGAGAAACAAAACGTTTTGACCCTCTCATATGCTCTTCACCAGCAAAGCTGATTAACCAGATTTCTGTGTATTCTGGCCTATTTTGAGCGATATATCTTCCGCACTCTAGAAGAGCTGCAACGGCGCTTAGATTATCGTTAGCTCCAAAAACAACTTTATTTGAACGAAGAAAAAAAGCTAAAATAAGTACTAAGATAGCTCCAATAGGAAATATTATTATCTGGATTGTATCGATCACATTGAAGAGGGTCAAGTTTTGGGGTGACTGGATGATTACAAAAGGATCTATTTGAGATGATGGTTGGTCCAGAAATAATTGTATCACAGATCTAATTACTCCAAGAAGGATACAAAGAACTGCAATCACAACTGCTGTCATTATCAAAATAGCCGACCTTTCCCCTAATTTACTCAACAAAGGAAATTCATAAGCCGAGTCGTGGTGGCCTGATATGAGAACCAAATTCCGAGGTTCCTCCTGAGGTTTAATTTTTCCCACTATATGAAATTCAGTTTTTTTAGGAAATATGGGGTCTATTACTTCATAGAGTAGGTTCAATTGGACAAAATATACTGCGAGTGCAAGAAAAATAAGAAGACTCGATATCAAAGGATGAATAAGAAAATATGCTAGGATTCCAGCTAGGTAGAACAAGGCTGTAAACCAGACAAAATCCAAGAAACCTCCTGGACGACAAGAAAATTCTTCCTGGTTCACTTCATCACAAAAGACTGCGAGTTCTTCATGAATGATGTTTCCAGCTTTCTTCTCCTCATCTGAACCAGCTAAACGTGGTCCTACTTCATCATATATCCTTTGAATAAAATTAATCATTCTTTGACCAGATGGATCTATTCGGTGTTTGACTTCAACCAAGGGATTTCACCTGAAGCTAAAGCTTTTGAATCTGGAGAAAGCTTGGATAATAATATGATTTTCAATGCATTGGACTATGGAAAAATCATTTTGATAAGAATGGAATAGCAGCCTGAAAAAATGAATCAGGGGCCTCAATCATTGGCCAGTGACCACACTTCTCGATAACAACATGATTAGAGGATGGGATTTGATCACGGAGAAATTTAGATCCTAGAACGATATGAGGCATGTCATCATCCCCATTTATGATAAGTATTGGGACATCTATTTGTTGAATTGATTTTCTAAGGTCATAATCAATAGCTTCATAATTATTGAAATAATGATGGGGGATAGCTGAAACAATCATATTCGCCAAATACCCCTTGACTTGGAGAGAAACCTTTTCATAATTATAGAAATGGATAACTGGCAACCAAATCTTCAGCGTTGCTCTTTCTTTCTCATCCACAGAAAGATCATTGTTATTTTGAAGGTCTATAAGCGCGGAGGATGCCTCTCTATACCCTTTTCTCCTCCTTAACCAAGTATGGTAATTTCCAAAATGAATATAGGGTGTTGTATCCACTAGAAGTAGGCGCTCAACCTTTTTTGGATGTTCAATAGCATATTTTAGGGCGACAAATCCCCCATGACTATGAGCTGCAATCGCAATTTGTTCGATCTCAAAGTATTTTCTTAAGGATTCGATATCTTTAGCATATTCATTCATACTATAAGCATTTGGATTTTTTAATCGCTGTGAACGACCAATACCCCGAGGATCAAGATAGATTACAGTCCTTACTTTTTCAAGGGGTTTTAGGGTTTCAATGTAGGGAGTAGAATCTCCACCCCAACCAGCTCCTCCTGGTTGTATTAATAAAATAGGCCCACGGCCTTGTACATAATACCAAAGTTTTATCCCTCTAATGTTTGCAAAATGTTCCCCTGGAACAAGTTTTTCTTCAGAGCTCATCCTTTTACCACTAATTTAAACCCATTATCAACATAAAAACAAGTAACAATAATATTCTCAGACATGAGATTTTTAAGAATCACTCAGGGAAGATAGGTTAAGGATGGTTCTTGAATGAAAACTATACGAATTGAAGAAATGAACTGGCAAGACGTTAAGGAAGCAATTAACCAGGGGTATACAACTGTAGTATTTGGAATTGGATCAATTGAACAGCATGGGCCTCACTTACCAACCCTCACAGATGCGTTAATAGGTGATGTTTTGGCTAACAAGGTGGCTGCCAATTTAAAGAATGCGTTACAAGCTCCAACCATAAGAGTAGGCTGTTCAAGTCATCACTTAGCTTTTTCTGGCACGATCTCGTACAAGGAATCCACTTTAAAAGCAGTTATTCATGATTATATACACAGTCTCGCACGCCATGGGTTTAGGAACATTGTCTTGATTCCAAGCCACGGAGGAAATTTTAAGCCAACACAAGAGGCCATTGATGAGATAAAAGATACTTATCCTGATTGTAAAATAATCGGGTTTACCGACCTTTTTGGATTGTTAGATGCTCTTCATAGTTTTTCGGCTGAATTTGGAGTCACAAAGGAAGAATCGGGAGCTCATGCAGGAGAATCAGAAGCATCTCTCATTTTAGCTCTAGCAGAAGATCTCGTTAAAGAGGATCGTTTTGAACCTGGATATGTTGGAAAAATTGGAGCAGAGGAATCACAGATCATTTTTGAAAAAGGGATGACTGCATTGACAAAAAATGGTATCTTAGGAGATCCAACACAAGCGACGAGTGAGAAAGGCACGGTTTACATGGAGAAATTAGTCAGATTTTTAGTTGATGAAGTTAAAAAGGAATTAAAAAATTAAATAATACCTGTTTCACTTATTGGTACCTCCAAATAAAAGATATAGTGAATATTGATAGGAAACGATAATGATGAAGAAATTAAATTTCGCTATCGTTGGTTGTGGTCGTATTAGCGATTTACATGCCCCAGGGTATCTGAACCATGCTAATGCTGAAATATACGCGGTTTGTGACATTGATAAAGAAAAAGCACAAAAAAAAGCAAAAGAATGGGGAGTAAAGCAGGATAATATCTATTTTGATTACTCTGAAATGTTAAAAAATGACAAAATAGATGCTGTAGAATTATTATTACCTCATAACCTACATGCTCCTTTGACCATTGAAGCTGCAGAAGCAGGGAAACATATTTCTCTACAGAAACCTATGGCTAATTCCCTCGAAGAATGTAATGAGATGATAACGGCCACGAGGAAGGCAGGTGTAAAGTTTAGAATTTTTGAGAATTTTCGGTTCTATCCTCCTTACATGCTTGCAAAAAGAATGATTGATGAAGGGAAGCTCGGACGGGTTTCTTCAATTCATATAAAATTAGGAACTGGTACTGGTGGTTGGGAAGTACCCATTGAAGCATGGGCATGGAGGCTTGATGAAAATCAATGCGGAGGAGGACCAACATGTTGGGATGATGGGTACCACAAGTGGAGTATTGCAAGATGGCTTATTGAATCCGAGATAGATTCTGTTTATGGATGGATTGACTACACAGGCATCGTTGAAGATGATGGTGAGCCTAAAACTGATTCCCCAGCAAAATTCATATGGAAATATAAAGAACCAAGAACTTATGGAAGCATGGATGTCACCTATTCCCGAAATTGTGATTTTCCCTCTAACTATTATGCTGCTGATGAACGGGTTGAGCTTACGGGTGATAACGGTTACATTTGGATCAATCAGTGTACTGCGAAGACTATACGGAATGAAGCTCCCGTTATCAGTTTTCTTAAGGGAGAATTGAAAGAGCATTTCGATATAAAGACTGATTGGCAAGTTAGTTTTACGAACGCGGTTCAACATTTCATTGAGGCGATACTTAATGATACTATTCCTGAAGTTACCCCCGATGAAGGGAGGAAAATCCAACAATTTGCTCAAGCTGCTCACATCTCCTGCAAAACGCATAGAGAAGAGCATCCCGACGAGATGGTATAAAAAAGACTAACTAAGAGTGGATCTTATTATGAGGAGTTCAAGAATCAAAGATGGTGTTCAACGAACAGCTGCACGAGCTTTAATGAAGAGTATGGGTTTAGAACAGGAGGATATAGCCAAACCATGGATTGCTGTAGTAAACTCCTTCACTGAAATTGTCCCTGGGCATGTACATCTGAATAAAATCGCTAATGCTGTTAAAGAAGGTATATTAATGTTTGGTGGGGTCCCCTTTGAATTTAATACCATTGCAGTCTGTGACGGGATTGCTCAGGGAACACAAGGAATGAAATATTCCTTACCTAGTCGAGATCTCATTGTTGATTCAGTTGAGATTATGATTGAAGCTCATGGGTTTGACGGAATGGTACTAATTCCATCGTGTGACAAAACTGTCCCTGCTCATCTAATGGCTGCTGCTCGGCTTAATATTCCATCAATCCTTGTTACAGGTGGGCCGATGCTTCCTGGGTGGTATAATGGAGAAGAAATCAGTCTTGTAGAAATGAGAGAGTTTATTGGTAAGGTTCGAAAAGGAGAAATGACAGAACAAGAACTATTTCATGTTGAAGAGTTAGCGTGTCCTTCTGCAGGTTCCTGTAGTATGCTAGGTACTGCAAATACAATGGCAGCTATCACGGAGGCATTAGGAATGTCATTACCTGGTTGTGCCACTAGTCATGGAGTAATGGCAGACAAACTAAGAATCGCTCGCCATAGTGGCAGACAAATCATGAACCTACTGAGAATCCCTCTTTTACCAAAGCAAATCATGACTGAGAAGGCCTTAATTAATGCTATTACCGTTGATATGGCTCTGGGGGGCAGTTTGAACTCGGTACTTCATTTGACCGCTTTGGCAGAAGAGCTTGAATTGGATATCAGTCTAAAGCTCTTTGATGAGATCAGTCAAAAAATACCTGTATTGTGTTCGTTAAAACCAACGGGGGAACATTCTATATGGAAGCTCGATCGGTCTGGCGGGATTCCTTCTCTTATGGATGAACTAACTCCGAACCTTTTCACAGAGGTTATAACAGTAACTGGGAACACTATTGGAAAAAATCTTGACCAAATTGCCTCTAAGAAACCCAAGGGCTCTATTATTCATAGTTTAAAAACACCAGTCCTAAAGGAAGGAGGAATTGCCATTCTCTATGGAAATTTGGCGCCTAACGGTGCTGTAATCAAACAGGTTGCAGTAAAATCCGAGATGAAGGAACATAAAGGGCCAGCAAGGATTTTCGAGTCGTTAGAATCAGCGTTAAATACACTTTGGGCTGGTGAAATTGAATCAGGAGACATAATGATAGTCAGGAATGAGGGGCCAGTTGGTGGACCAGGGATGAGAGAGCAACATTCGATCACCTCATTAATATCTGGACTGGAGGTGGACGTTGCTTTAGTTACTGATGGTAGGTTTTCAGGGAGTTCTCGTGGAGCTGTTATTGGCCATGTTTCTCCCGAAGCTGCTGTTGGTGGGCCAATAGGAGTCATTCACGAAAATGATATTGTGTCCTATTCTCTTCCTGATCGAAAGCTAGAGGTACTACTAGAGGAAAAAGTATTAACAAGTAGATTACAAAATTTTGTCCCTAGACCCCAAAAGATTGTAAAAAATCGGAGTGTTTTAAAGAAATATCGCAATTTAGTTCATTCAACTGATAGAGGAGCAGTTTTTTAAGAAAATCCTACAAATGTGTGAACAGAATGGAAACCAAATGGATTATAATATTCATAGTTTCAATTTTTATCTCCATTCTCAGTATTCTCTTGTTTGTATTCTTTGATTTTCCATTTTTATTCCTTTTTCTATTTCTACCTTTCGCTTTTGGATTTAAGAACGTTACAAGAGGAGATCAAGAGTATCCTCATGCTTTTTGTAGAAGATGTGGGTCTAAACTACCTCCTGATTCAATTTACTGTCCGAAATGTGGTACCGAAATCTTTCACGACCTTACGTAAAATCTCAAAGTGTTCTTAAATCTTCAAAAATGGTCTCTCTTCTACTTGTTATATCATGACAGACTGGTGAATATTATGCCTACATCAAGCCTCACTGGTGGAGAAGCAGTTGTTAAGTACATGAGAGCACAAGAGGTACCTTATGCCATTGGAATTCCAGGCCATGGATGTTTAGGTCTTGTTGATGCATTTTTAAAACATGGAATTCCAATAATTCAAGTAAGACATGAACAATCCGCGTGTCATTTAGCTGATGGATATTTTCGGGTAACTGGAAAACCATTAGTAGTTTTTACAAGCATTGGACCAGGGGGATGTAATACAATAATTGGTGTGGCGACAGCGTTTGTTGATTCCACTGCAATGATTGTCATTACTGGGGGAGTTCATGTACATTGGCAAGGAGTTGGTGTTCTTCAAGAAATAGAACGTAAACATTGGGCAGATTTCCCTTCCCTTATGAAACCAATTGTTAAGCGTAGTTATCACGTAACAAGCCTAGATCAGTTACCATGGGTTCTGCATAATGCGTTCAAAACAGCTGTGACAGGACGTCCAGGTCCAGTACACATTGATCTTCCGATGGATATCCAATCCAATGCGAAAGAAATCCAGCTTTTTAACGATTCTCCATTTGTGATAAATCAACAACGAGTGTTTCCTAACCCAGAAATCATTACACAGGCAGTTGATCTCCTTTTGGAAGCAAAAAACCCTGTTATCTTAGCTGGTGGAGGTGTTCTTTCCTCAAAAGCATTTTCTGAGCTTAAACAGGTTGCAGAGTATCTAGGGATTCCTGTGTGTACTACTTTAGCAGGTAAAGGAGCATTTATAGAAGATCATCCCTTATTTGGATTCTATCCTGGGACTAAAGGTTCACCTATTGGAAATGAATTGACTCGGAAAGCTGATGTGCTCCTTGCGTTAGGATGCAGATTTGCAGATGAAACTACAAGCAGTTATGAAAGAGGGGTCTCATTCTCAATACCCCCAACTAAAGTTATTCAAGTGGATATTGATCCAGGTGAACTTGGAAAAAACTATCCTGTTCGGTTGCCACTCCTTTCAGATATCAAATCAGCACTAAATCAAATAATCTTGGAATTACAAAACCGAAACATAAAACCAATTGATTTATCAGACTCCACAATAATTAAATGGTTAGAAAATCAACGAAAAAATTGGTTTGAGAAACTTGAACCTTTGAGACAGCACATATCTCCAATGACAATTTCTAGGCTCTTAATAGAATTAAGAAAAGCACTACCAAGAGATGCTTTTGTGGTAACAAGCGCGGGTCATACACAAGCGGCTTTATTTCAGGAATTTCAAATTCTTTCTGAAGGAACACATATCTCATCTGGAGGCTTTAGCACGATGGGATTTGGTGTACCTGCAGCAATAGGTGTAAAATTAGCTCACTCTAATCGAACAGTGGTCTCAATAGAAGGCGATGGGAGTTTTTTAATGACCTGTCAAGAACTGGCAACAGCTCAACAGTTGAAAATTCCAATAATAATAGTAATTGCAGACAATTCAGGTTGGATATCGATTCGAGATCTACAAATCAATGCTTATGGTAAAAATCGTATTTATGGAACAGAATTTCTTAGAAATGACAAACCATATAGTCCAGATTTCACACAGCTAGCAGAGGCATTTGGTTGTTGGGCGAAGAAAGTTAGAGATCCAGAAGAGTTTCAGAAATATTTTAAAGAAGCTCTTAAATGGCAAGAAGGACCAGCTCTTCTCTGGGTTAACGTTGAAAGAAACTATCCTCTCAGTGAAAGCCCTGTATATGGAGTATGGGATGTGCCAAAACCTACCTATCTTAAATGAAAAGGTGAATCAGAAATGGAAAAACAATCAGAAACAGAATATACCCCAGGAAATCCCATATTTTTCGCTCTCGCCACAATGGGAGATGCAATATCATACCAAAATTTTAGTTTCCTAATATTTACGTTTTATTACGCTGTAATTGGCCTTAATGTAATTTACATGGCACTAGGATTTATTGCTTGGTCATTATGGAATTCATTAAATGATCCTCTTATTGGACTGATATCTGATAGAACAAAAACTCGTTGGGGTCGTCGCATACCATTTATTGTGGGCTCATTCATCCCCCTATCCGCAATTATGATTTTAATTTGGACTCCACCGTTTTGGAATTTAGATTGGAGCTATTTTTATTTCTTAGGAATAATAGTGTTGTGGGATACAATCTACACAACAAATTCACTTAATATGACAAGTTTATTTCCTGAAATGTATCAATCCGAGGAAGATAGGGCAAAAGCAAATAATTTTCGACAGATTTTCCTAATCATGGGGTTGTTAATCGCATTTATTGTTCCCACATTAATTATTTCGGATTTAAAAGGAGAAACTGATCGGGCAGGAACCATTAGTCAATACCAGTTTGCTGGAATACTTATTGGGGTGATTGTTTTTCTATGTTATTTCATTGGAATAAGAGGTGGAGCTTTTCGAGAAAGGCCAGAATTCGAAGATGATGCATTGAATGTCCCTGAGTGGAAGAATGCTTTTCTTCACACCTTGAAAAATAAGTATTTTCAAATTTTTGTTATTGCAAATACCTTTAGCTGGTATGTGTTCGGTATCTTGACAACTATCGCTCCATTATATGCGACATCAGTGTTTATAAACCCTGAAATCCCTACGTTTTTAGTAGGAATCCTATTAGGGTTTACTTTTATCTCTGCTGCAATTTTTGTGAACTTATGGAAATACATTGGAAACCGCTTAGGTGATTTACGGAAAACTTGGATGATTTCTTTAGGTGTTCTAATATTAGGATTATTACCCTTTTATCTGATCGATAACTGGATCATAGGAATCGGTGCCTTCTTTTTTCTAGGTATAGGGATAGCCGGTAGTCTGTACTTGAAAGATCTCATCATGAGTGATATTATAGATGAAGATGAGATTCGAACAGGAGTTAGAAGAGAAGGCGCCTATTATGGTGTTAATGCATTTATAATGCGTTTATCTATAATCTTGGTTTTCGTTTCGATTGCACTAGTTTTCAGTGGTTTCGGCTGGGAACAATACTTTGGTGCTGAGGTCGATCCTCAAAAATTGGAGGACTTTCGTCTGGGGCTTCGTTTGCTTTTCTCGCTATTCCCCGCGGTTGCCACGGTACTATCAATCATTTTTATTAACTTTTTCGGGCTTTATGGAGATAAATTACGAGCTGTAAAGGAAAAGCTTAAAGAGCTCCATCAAATAAAGATGGATAAAGCTCCCTAAGAAGTATATTCTTCAAAGATTCAAGGATATACTCCTTCTTTCATCTTTCCCAATTTAAAGAATCTCAAGAATTTCGAAAGACATTAAGACATATGACAAAAGGAATCACTGAAGACAATGAACTACAGAAAATTAGGAAATACAGGAATTAAAGTCTCTGCTTTAGGATTTGGATGCATGAGGCTTCCAACCCTAGAACCTGGAGAACCTGCAATTAATCGTGAGGAAGCAATTCGATTAATCAGAAAGGGAATTGACTCTGGTATTAATTATATTGATACTGCCTATCCTTATCACGCGAAAGAGAGTGAGATCGTTGTTGGACAGGCACTTAAAGACGGTTATCGTGAAAAAGTGGTTCTTGCAACTAAATGTCCTATTGGAATGCCTGATTTCACAGAATCAGCTCATTATGATAAGTATCTCAACGAACAGCTGGAGAAACTCGACGTTGATTACTTAGACTTTTATCTCTTTCATGGGATAAATGGAAAAACATACAAAGAAAAAGTTTTAGGATTAAATCTAATCGAACGGGCGAAAGCAGCAAAAAAAGCAGGTAAAATCAAACATATTGCATTCTCGTTTCATGATACACCAGAAGTTCTCAAGGAAATAATTGATTCAGGACATTTTGAACTGATGTTGGTGCAATATAACATCATTGATCAAGTGAACGAAGAGATGTTGGCATATGCCTCAGAGAAGGGATTAGGCGTTGCAATTATGGGGCCTGTCGGGGGTGGCAGGTTAGCTGGATCCCCTCCTCCAGAAACAATGCAGAAATGGATTACTGAAAGAAGAAACAACTTTGTAGATCTTGCGTTGAAATTCGTGCTCAGTAATCCCAATGTTTCTGTTGCGCTTTCAGGGATGGGATCCGAACAAATGTTGAATGAGAACTTAAGATTAGTGTCAGATGAAAACTATAATGTGTTATCTAATGAGGAAAAAGAACGGATTCAGAAAATTGGCACTAAATTCAAGGAACTTTCTGATGTTGTCTGCACTGGTTGCGGTTATTGTATGCCATGCCCAAATGAAGTGAATATCAAACAAATCTTTGAATTTCTCATTCGTTATCAAGTGTATGGTCAAAGAGAAGATGCAAAAAGAATGTATGCTCAGATAGGGAAGCTTCGTTGGTTACCTGGGAAAGATGCAACTGCATGTATAGAGTGTGAAGAGTGCCTCGAGAAGTGTCCGCAAAAAATCCCAATTATTGACCAATTGAAAGAAGCTCACCAGATTTTGGGGAATATCTAACAAATATAACATGTCCCTATTTCTCTACTGTCCCCATTGTGGTTCATCTGTGAAATAGACTTAAATTATTTGATGTAATATCTCAGCTAATACATTTTTCTCTAATTTAATGGGATTGTATCGCATACTCGAAGACTTCATGGCTTTCTCAACAATAATGTCTATATCAGAAATATTTACTCCAAATTTTGATAATGCAGGTATTTTAAGCTCCCGTGTCATTTTTTCCAAGTAATCTACCAAAGCTTTATGAGCCTCATCAATCGTGGGATATGATTTCTCGGAAACAATTTTCCCAAGTTTGGCATATTTTCTGAGGATTTTGCTCTTTGGGTCAACCTTCTTTAATTCATTAATATTAGCTTCTATTGTTGGTTTTAAGAGAGCTGCACATATCACTCCGTGAGGAATTTTGAATCCTCCCATTGGGGAGGCAAAACCATGTACTGCTCCTAATCCAGCATTTGCCAAGCAAAATCCACTTAACAAGGATGCTAAAGCCATGTCAGTTCTTGCTTCCAATGATTGTCCATCAGTATAACATCTGGGAAGAGAATTAGACGCTCTTTTTATCCCCAATAAAGCCCAAGAATCCGTTAAAGGTTGAGATTTATTTGAAGTATAGGCTTCAATCAGCTGTGTTAAAGCATCCATTCCACAAGTTGCAGTAACAGAAGGTGAGACTGAACACATCAATCTTGGATCAATGATAGCAATTGTAGGGATTAAAAGTGGGCTTCGAATACTTGCTTTGAATTTCTCTTTTTCCGCTAATATGACTGCATTCTTAGTAACTTCACTGCCTGTTCCTGCTGTTGTAGGAACTGCAATGATGGGTAGAGAAGGTTGCGTAATAACAGATCCTTTCCCAATCACCTCCATATAATCTCTAGCGGATCCCCCATTCGTAAATAATCCTGCAATTGCCTTACTAGCATCAATAGCACTTCCACCTCCAAGACCCATAATAACATCTGCTTCGAATTCTTTAGCTTTGTGAACTCCAGAATCAATAGTTTTGATGGTAGGCTCTCCTGAAATTAAATAGGTGTCAAACTCAATCTCCTGTCTTAAAGTTGAAACTGTAAATGTTTCTCTCGTTTCAGGAAAGTTTAAAGCACCTCCGCTCGCAACAATTAATACTCGTGAGCCAAGTTCTTTCACGAGGGCTCCAATTTTATGGAACTGTTTGGGACCAAAAAAAATGCGGGGAGTCGGAAGAAACTCAAATTCCATTATTCTCCCCTATTTTGCCAGAAATGATTCTTCTTCAGTTGGGAAGAGATTTTTATGTTTGACGCCTTCACGGGGTTTAGCCATCATTTCTTCAACAATTTCTCTCCATTTTTGATAATGACTGGTGGTCTTATGATCATCCATACCACTTTCATCGTGATAGACCTCATATAAGAAAAAACGATCAGGATCATCTAAACCTTGTAAAACATCAAAACGTAGGTTCTTAGGTTCATTTCTTGTATTTCTAGCGTTCTTTAACGTGGCTTCTATAAACGCCTCTCGAAATTCAGGTTTTACAAAGACACTGACACATGCAATAAACACTTTCTTAACCTCCAGGAGTATTAAAAAAGATAGATTTTAGAATTATAAGAGGATTTCTGGGTTCGAATTTGAGAAAAGAGAAAGGGGATAAAAACACTTAATCTTTGACTAAAAAGTCATCTAACTGATCTCGTGCTTTTTCACGTTTAGATCTATGGCTTTCGAGAAATGTATTAATTTTCTCGATCAGCATAGCTTTTAACTCTCCGGTTAATAAATCCCCGTTCCGATAGTCTTCCTCAATGGTCTTAACCTTTTTATCGTCTGGTTCAAAGAGAATTTTTAACCATTGAAAACTAACATCAATATCTGGGTCGCCCCCTTTCTTTCTATGTTCTGCTATAGACACCTGTCCTCCTGAGAATGCATGCTTCTTGATTTTCATCTCTACAGTTTTGGGGTCATCGGTCACATATACTGTTTGGGTGGGATCAGACGCAGACATCTTGCCTTCAGGCCCACCAAGAGCAGGAAGGAATGAACATTGGATACTGGCTGGTTTATAGTAACCTAACCGCGGAAGAACGTCTCGAGCCAATCTGAAGTGAGGATCCTGATCTATCGCGTGAGGGATAAGACAAGGAACGTTTTTCCCTTGTCTATAGCTTTCAAGAACTGCAGGAACAGCTTGTATGCTTGTGTAAAAGACACTTCCAATATTAATAGAGTTATCAAATCCGAATGACGCTTTAACGGTTGAATAAGTAATTTTCTTTGCTATTGGAAGGGCAATATTGTAGAATGTTTGAGCGTTATCCGTATCTATAACGATTTCTGTATTCCTTGGATCAAATCCTAAAGCGATCACATCACAAGCATTTTCGATTGCAAAAGTATAAGTGTCCTTTTTACTTAATTTTTCTTCAAATAAGAATTTTTCATCATCCGTTAGTTGAAATATGAACTTGACTCCGAATTTATCCTGCAACCATTTAGTAAAAATCCATGGTACCAGATGTCCAAGGTGGATATCCTCAGAGGGTCCCCGACCAGTGTAAAGATAATATTTATTACCCTTTTCCCATTCATCTAGGATAAAATTCATGTCTCGATGAGTGAAAAAGGTTCCACGACGTAACATGAAGTGTAATTCACCAGTATGCTTTTTAAATCTTTCAAGAAGAGCCTGATCAATTGGTTCTGTTCCGAACTGTTCCATAAGCTTGTTGTAATCCACTTTTCCATGGACTTCATACGGGGTGACAACGAAATCGTTATTATTTTCTTTATTCATGTTTGAAGACTCCTTAGATTGGATGAGATAATGTAAAATCTGATAATCTATTATAATTCTTAATCAAAAAGCTGCAGACTCCACTATTATATAAAATTGCTAGAAAAAAACAACAGAAACTATGGAGTATGCTGAACCTTAATGATGATGAATTAATAAAACGTGCTGGTGGTGATCCACTAGCGACGGATTCCATTGGTAGAGCATTCTCATCTCCAATTAGCTAATTTTATTTGTTATATTAAAACATTAGCTTCATTATGGAGAATATATTATTTTAGCAAATGAATTCAATGACCCTTTTCGTTTAAGGGTAACTTAGTTGACTTTCTTGATCAAAGCATAGGGAAAATGAGGCGACTGATTTCTACTTCATTAGAACTTTCGAAGAAGATCTCTTTTATTAGGACAAGATAAATTGTGAGGATTTGTGATATCAAGTGACCTAAGAATTTTAGTCGATCCTATAATTTCTCCTTCAATAATAATTGGACTTGAGAACCATTTAATAGATGTTTTTTCATTCGATAGTATTGAAATAAGTAAGCTGGTTCAAATCCCTAGTTCATGCTGGAATACAGTTCGACAACAGTTTGAAGCAAATTGTCTGTTAGCTTACATATCATCTCAAATTCCTGCAGGAATTGTATTATTAATAATCTCTAAGGATACATATATCCAAGGGTTGAATTTTGTATTTGGAGTAGCTTCGAAAGGAATAGGTGCTGTTGTATCAATTTATAGACTTGAAAATGATCCAGAATTTATACAAAAAGAAATAACTCATGAATTAGGACACGTATTTGGATTAAAGCACTGCTTTCTTCCTTGTGTAATGACATTCTCAAACAGTGTAAGGGAAGCGCGGTTGAAAAACACTTCTTTTTGTGAGAAATGCAGAAAAGAAATGAAATCATAGAAAGTAAAATCGAAGATTCAATCTGAAAATCCTTAAAAATAAATGGTAGTAGAAATGACACAAAATTCGACTTTTGATGGAATTTTAACCCAAGCATATAAAAGAATGCACAGATATACCTGTGCTGAAGCATCGTTACAAGCCTTACTTTCGCTCTGGGATTTACCTCTAGAAGAGTATTCTTGGGCCACAGGAGGGTACTTAGGGGCTATAATGTCAGGAGAAACCACATGTGGTCTTCTTATAGGGAGTAGTGTGGCTTTTGGATTTCGTTGTGGTCAAGGGAAGAATGGAGTCCCTGAGATGCGCGAAAACGAGAGAAATAAGGCTGTGCAGGCCGTAGGGGAATTATATAATAGTTTTTTAGAGGAATTTGGATCAACAAAATGTAAAGAGCTAAGTCAGACAGATTTTAGTAAAGGAGAGGAGCTCGGCCATTATATTGCTACCAAAGGTTGGAAGCAGACTTGTGACATATTTTTAGACTTTGTGTTAAGAAAATGTAAATCTATGGCTGAAGAAGGGAAGGTCTAAAACTTCTTTACAGCTTCTTTTAAATGCTTTCGGGCTTCTGTAGAAAACCAGTGTTCTAGAAAAATCTCTTCCTTTTCTGCTAGATTCTCAATAATCTGTGCTCTAACCAATTCGATTCGATTACGTTTGATTCTTTCAAAAGCAGCTTGGGGTAATGATCCCAATAATTTCGCTTTTTCAATTGATTTATTAAGCACCTGTTCAAGAGGGAACACAGCGTCAACTACACCAATCTGAAGCAAGTCGTTGGAAGGATAGAAATCACCGACGTATGTTATCTCTTGTGCATGTCGTGAGCCAACTATCTGTTGCAGTATACAGTCTCCTGGATAAGGAATTGGAACACCTAATTTAACCTCATTTAGTCCCATGAGCTTACGTCCTTCTGCAATAAATCGATAGTCACAACAAAGAGCCAGAATACACCCACCTGCAATTGCATGCCCTAACAATGCTACAACAGTAGGTTTTGGAAATGAATATAGATCAAGGCAGAGTTGATTATATGATTGATAAAAAACCTTGAATTCTTTTGGAGAGAGATCAATCAACTCTGGAATGTCAAAACCAATAGCAAAGAACTTTTCATTTGTACTAGAAAGTACAACACTGTGAATTTCAGTATCAACCTTTATATTCTGAAGGTTTTCAGTTATCTGTTTCACTAATTCGAGATTTATAGCATTTGTGATTCCACGATCAAGTTTTAATATTCCCACATTATCAGAAACTTCTAAACTAATCATAATCTGCCACCAGCTACTCGAGATTATCTGATAAAAGCGAAGAAAGCATTTCGTCTATTATATAAAGTTATTTCAGACAAGGCAAAAAAGAGGATATCCTAATTTCGTTGCAGAGGCCAAATAAGATTATTAAATGAACAGAAATGAATTTCAAACTAAATTATAAGGCAAATCCAAATTTCTCTTCAGCATACCAAGGATTTTTCTCTAAGAAAGATCCAAAACTCGCCATTGATTCACGTAGACTCGTACCATTCGATTGAAAGCCATATGATTTTAATTTTTCATTATCAATCCATACATCCTGTCCTAATTTGGCAAATAAAACTGGAAGCAAAAATGAGTTTTCTTTGGGTTTTTTCATTTTCCGAACGAGACGAGCAAGATAATAGAGTGGTTTGAATACAGAGAGAGGGATAGAAATTATTGTCAAATCCTTTTTCTGAAGAGCTTGACCCAATTCTTGAACAACCTCCCGAAGAGTTGGAGTGAAACTCACAACATTGAATTCTTCACCATTTCCTCTCGTAAAATCAGAAAAAAATACAATTGCAGAGGCTACATCTTTTACATCAACTAGGCTAATCTTATCTTTACCACCACGCGGTAGAGGTGCATAACGGCCAACAAACATTCGTGATAAAACATCCAATGTTGAACCAGATCCTCCAATAATACCAGATGGACGTAAAATTGTGATTAGCTTCTCAGGATGATCTTTTTGATACTCTTTAACTAGAACTTCTCCTAAAGCTTTTGTAAGTTCATAGTTCTTATTAAGGGTAAGATCGATCTTATTGGCTTCTGTAACACCTCGACCATTTTTTCCAGTCATATGACCATAAACCGCAACTGAAGAAAGATATATCAGTTTTTTTATCTGATTTTGATGAAAAGCATTCAATATTCTCTTGGTTCCACCAACATTGACATTATAAAGGAGTTCATATGGCTGCCAAAAGTTAAAAATCGCCCCCGAATGAACTAATATAGAGTTCTGGGGATCAGAGACTTCTGTAAATTCTAGCACATCAGTCACACTTTTTAAATCTCCTGAGAAGAAATCTACTCCTCTTTCGGTGCAGAAATGGAGAAACCTTTGCTGATGAGGATTTCTCGCCTTTTTACGAATTAGCAATCGAATTTTTTCAGGTTGATTAGCATAGGGGGGATTACTTAGTAAATGATAAACCAAATGTCGGCCAACTAACCCAGTTCCACCAGTAATTAATACAGTCAATTATCAGCCCTCATACAGAAAATTCATAATTTGTAAGAAAATTTCAATAAAACAACCCAAAAAATAAGGAGATCTAAAAATTAAATTTATTAGCAAGAGGAGATAATTATGGCTGAATCGACTCTTGGACTAGATAATAAACTGCTTCAGAAATGGCAACAAGTAATCAATTCTATTAGAAATGATCCAATGGAAAGTTTGGTTATCTTTCAGTTTATATTTCTTGGAATAATTGGTGTAGCAGGATTTATGGGTTGGATTTTGGCCTTAGCTTTTGAGCTAACTGCTCCGGGTTATCTCGATTATATTACAGATCATCTCGAACACTGGACCATCAAAGTTTCTTGGTGGGGAGTGTTGAGTCTATGTGTAGGAATCATAAGTTTTGCAGGAGCTATATTTCTTAGAAAAAATGAGCTAGTTGGAGCTGGATTAGGTTTGTTTGCATTGATATTAGGTTTTATAACAAACATGCTTGTTGCTCGTAATCCCCCTGCTCATATTGCAGTAGGAGTCATTTTTGGATGGATTATAGTCATTCCCACAATTTTTTACTTGATCAGATTCAAACACACCAATAAATGAAAGGGATTTACTGATGAAAAAATCTTAAGAAATATTTGATACATCTAAAAACATGTTTAATTCTGGAAAAATCGGGGATTTAACCCTACAAAACCGTTTTGTTCGTTCTGCCACTGCTGAATTCATAGCAAACAATGAAGATGGTACGGTAACACAAGAATATTTTCCCCTGTACAAGAATTTGGCGTTGGGGGATATAGGATTGATTATTCAGGGGCATCTCTACGTAATGGACGAGGGGAAAGCTCATTCAAACATGGCTGGCATAGCACATGATACACATATCCCTGGGTTAAAACAGATCACTACTCTGGTTCATGAGTCAGGGAGTTTGATCGCAGCTCAATTAAACCATGGGGGGTTTCATTCCGTCAGTACAAAAACAGCATCTCTCCGAGAGGATAAAGAAGTAAAGATTATGAGTGAAGATGACATTGAAAACATAATTAAAGGATTTGGAGATGCTGCTTCACGTACAAAAAAAGCTGGTTATGATGCGGTTCAAATTCATTCCGCTCATGGATATTTATTAGGCCAATTCCTCTCTAATAAGACAAATAAACGAACTGATTCCTGGGGGGGAAGTTTGGAAAATAGAGCTCATTTCCTGTTATCGGTCTATCAAGCAATTAGATCAGAAGTAGGAGCTAATTATCCAGTATTGGCAAAGATGAACGGATCAGATGATCCTTTGGAAGGATTCACAGCAGAAGAAGGTTCAAAGGTGGCTACTTGGTTAGCTACTGAAGGACTTGATGCTCTTGAAGTGAGTGGAATGAAGTCAACTCGGCCTGTAAAAGTTGAGAAAGAGGGTTATTTCATTTCTAGTGGAAGGAAAATCAAGCGACATATTGGGGATATACCTCTCATTCTAGTTGGCGGGATTCGTTCCCTTTCACAGATGCAAAGCCTTCGAGATGAATTTGTGGATTTTATCTCACTGTGTCGTCCTTTTATTAGAGAACCAGATCTCGTACAGAAGTTTAAAGCAGGTAAAGAAAGAGCAGATTGCACATCTTGTAATCGTTGCCTTAAAGAACGTGTAGTTACGAAATGTTTAGAACTGGAATAATAGATTCGCCTGTAACTAAATAAAAAGGATGAGTAAACCTATTAATACAAATAATACAGCCGATAAAAGATTAATTTTATCTCTAGGAAGTTTTCTTGCAATTTTTTCGCCAGCATATATTCCAATGCCATTTATTAGAGATAAAGCAAATATAGCACCAAATAAAACCCCCCAGGGATCAAATTGAGTCGCTAACCCCACTCCCATCAACATTGTTTTGTCACCCAACTCAGCTAAAAACATGAAGGATAACGAACCAATAAATCCACCCTTTTGAACGATTTCTTTCAAATAAATTCTACAATGTTCCATGTCAGGACAATTTTCATGAGGTTTTGAGCAAGATTCCATTCTGACTGGACAAATTCGGACAGATTTTTCGTATCTTTTTCTAAAGCTAATTATTGCTAGAAAAATCCCCCCTAACATGAAGAATGTTCCAATAATAGGCTTTAGTAAAGCAAAGTCAATTGTATTTTTCATTAAAATCCCAATGAAGACTGCTATTAATGTAACCCCAGTTAATCCAAAAACTGCTCCTAAGAACACTTTTAACGGACTTCGATACTTCATACTCAAAGCAAATGCTGCCAGCTGAGTTTTATCTCCTAGTTCCATGATAAAAACTGCTGAAAATGATAAGAGAAGAGCTTGAACTAAGTCAATAATTGACATTTCAAATGATTTCCTAAATAAGGGTCAATAGACATATATTAAAGGTACAAAATATTATTTATTGCTATCATTTTTTAATTGGTGTTTTCCATGTGTCGATGGTGTGTTGAGCATACAGCACGAAAAGTCTGGTATTTAGAGCCATCAAACCATGAGTTAGGAACAATAAATAGGTTCCAACGGTTTTGGGATTGGCATATTGACATGGGAATACTCTATGGTACAATAGATGACATCTCGAAAAAAAATAAACCCTGGGGATTCCCTAAAAAGAATTTCTTTAACTTCTATGCGAAAAGGATTCATGGGGGACAAGTAATCTCATCATTAGAGGAGTCATTGAAGATTCTTGAGATGAGTCAGGATGTTTATCTCACTTATTGCAGTTGTCGACATTCTACACATTCAGATCATCCCAAGCTCTACAAATGCATTTTACTAAATAATGATGCTGAACAGGCTCGTCGGTGGGATGGGAAAGCGAAAATTAAAGGGAAACTGACAATCGGAACATTTATTGATCCTGAAGAGGCACGAGAGATAGTTGTGAATTCAAGGAAAGAGGAACAGTGTTTCCAAACTGTGCTTTGGAAGTGGCCTCCCCGAGTGGCATGTCTATGTAATTGTGACCAATTTTGTGCCTCATGGTGGGCTCCAGAGATCAGTTGGGGGCAAATACCTTCATTTTATCAATCTAGGGTAAAAAATGCAGATAGATGTGATAGGTGTAGGATTTGTACAAATTTATGTTATAAAAATGCGCTTACACTGGATGAGGAGACTGGCCCCTGTATAGATCAAGAGAAATGCTTAGGGTGTGGATTGTGTGTTGAGAATTGCCCACAAAATGTCTTTGAACTAGAACCCCGTGAGGAAATTTATGACCGTCAAATAGGCAAAACAATAGATCTAATTTCAGAAAATCCCTAACCGATAGACCATCGGTTGCGTATATGATGCCAAACAAAGCTAAAACATCAGAATGGGTTTTATTCAGTTTTTTGTTATTGATCCTCGGGCTTTCATCAATAATCTTGATTTTTCAGATTATACCACTCCCTACAGATGACATATCCCTGCCCCCACCAGATTTAGCGGGACATTTACCTTTGAATTCTGCTATTCATCAATCCAAAACGACAAAGGATCTTCGTGATTATCCGCTTGAAATAAAAGAGATTTCTCAAATATTGTGGGCTCTTCAAGGGATAACTCATGGTATCAATAAAAGAACTGTTCCTTCTGCAGGAGCAACATACCCCTTAGAGATTTATCTTTTACATAACAGAACCACACCATTCAAGAAGGGGTGTTTTCATTATGTACCTCAAGGTCACCAGCTAATACAGTTGTCTTCTTCGTATAATGAAAGTCAGTTCTTGTCGTCATTCCTAGGCGAAGATCGTGACGCGGTATCAAACGTAAGTACAGTCTTCTTAATTTTTGCTGATTATTCTCGTACCACATATCGTTATGGTGACAGAGGGGTGCAATATGTTCATTTAGAAGTAGGTCACGCTATTCAGAATTTTCTATTACAGCTAACTTCTCTGAATTTTAATTCACGAATAATTAGTGATATTAATTCAGTCAAACTTCAGGAATGTATTAATACAACGTTAGATCCGATGGTAGTATTACCAGTCGGAATAGATGGAGGGCCCCTTTCATCTTTCTTAAGGCTCAAAACAAAATCCACAAATAATATCGAAGAAATGACTGTAGAGCAAGCTATTGTGAAACGGAAATCAACTAGAGATTACCTCGATGGAAATATTCCCCTTACAGTCATTTCTGATATCCTCAATGATAGTGTTCAAATCCCATATCTCTCAAATGGTAATTTGCACTTAGATCTAAGAGTCGTAGTTGGCGAGGTAGATGAATTGATTACTGGGGTGTACCAGTTTGTTATAACAAATACCTCTCTTAAACCGTTAATCCTCGAAGATTTAAGATTAGATCTTAGAAAAGCGGGCTTAAATCAAACAATGATCGAGCGAGCACAGTTTGATATCGTAATTTCCGTTAACACAGCTTGGATAGACGAACAAATCGATCCTAGTTATTTTCATCGGGTAATGATGTACAATATTGGCATGCTAGCTCAAAACGTTTACTTAAAATGCGCCTCCTATGGTTTGGGTACCGTTGTCGTTGGTGCATTATATAAAGACCAGACAGCTCAAGTGGTAGATCTTTCTTCTACGCATACTCCCATCTATATCATTCCTATCGGTTTGACACCAGAATTTTTTGAGGAAAAAATAGAAGGTTTTATCCCATTAACTGATTTTGCCAGAATTAGCGGCATTTTAGTCTATATTCCATTCTATATCTCATTATACTTATCCTTTCCCGCGTTAAGAAAACGAATGATAAAGAAAATGCGTTGGTTACATTGTATTATAGGATTCATTTCTATTTTTGGAGTAATGTTTCATTTCTCGGTAATTCATGGTTATGTTCGGGATCTTTGGGATATTACTAACATTAAAACCTATTTTAATATCATTTCTGGATTTATAACACGTATCTTTTCATTTCCCACAACTCGTTATGATATAGGTACCTACCTAGCGAACTTGAACATTCTCTTAGGTGCAATTGCTTTAACGACTGCTATACTATTTGTATTTAAGTTGGTTAGACAAAGAAAAATAGTTAGGAGAATTCACAAATATTCCATCTTCTGTATGATAATATTTATGATTATACATGCTTTACTGAATAGAACCATGTTTGTAAGCAAGCCTCTTGTATTCCTTACGTTAAATATAATATTAGTTGACTTATTTTTTCTACTGTACATCTCTCCCAAGATAGCTAAAGATATTAAAAAGCAGGAAAGAATTACTTTTATGTCTCAAGAAGAGTAGGTGTTAGTCCATTTGTCTGATACATTAAGAAAACGTATTGCAATTTGTTGCCATGGATTTTTAGGCGAAACAGGTATGTTACAAGAGGTCGAAACAACCCTAAGTGAAGATCCTTTTCGCCAAATTTATGATAGTGTGGCAAATATATCTTATTATAGTTCAAAATATGGATTGAATTTCACTCAACCTTTCGATTTGAAAACGCCTATCTATGACGAAAATACAAAGCAAACTTTAGCACATCATTTTTTTGCACAGATCTCTCGAATTCTGAAAGATTATGATGAAGAAATATCTGTAGACATTTACGCCCATTCAATGGGTGGTCTGGTTACTCGTAGTATGGTGAAATATCTATCTAAAAAGAAGAGTACTGGTGTTTGGATAAAAAATGGAATAATTAAAAATGTTATTTTGCTTGGAACCCCTAATCATGGTACAAGATTAGCCCAACGAGCTATTAATATTCCTGCTGATGTAATAATCACTGGACTAAACCTGCTTTTTGAGCTTCCTGAAGGGGTTGCATCAGAAGATATTCAACTGTTAAACTCTCAATTCATGCAAATGGTTCCGAATTCGTCTTTCCTCAAACAACTCAATAAACCTTCTAAAGATATTGAGGAAAATGTTAATTGGATAACTGTCCGAGGATTACAATGGATTAGACAACTAGGATGGTTTCCAGTGGTTTGGCAACCGTTTCTCTTCAGAAAATTTTGGATCGATGGTAAATTTCCATTCTTGCATATCGGTATAATCCCCAACGATGGTCTTGTAGATGCCAAACGTGTCCCTTTGAAGTTTGCAACCAATTTAACTGTTCCCTCTGCAACGCATATGGATCTTTTGAATTGGAAAACAAAAAAATCCGGGCGACAAGTCTTAAAATTACTAAAACCAATTATTCAAACTAAGTAGAAATTTCCTATCTCAAATGAACCATATAATTGGCAGCTTTGGAAGTATTCAATTTGAAAATAAAGTATGTTACGATACCAGATTCGGAGTTAAAACCAAAATATAAATCTGAAGAAACCTTAGGTTTTGGGAAAATATTTACTGACAGAATGTTTGTCATGGAGTATAAAAAAGGAAGCTGGGAGAATCCCATGATAAAAAAATATTCACCGATAGCTCTGGATCCATCAGCGATCGTTTTACACTATGGACAGGAAATATTTGAGGGACAGAAGGCCTTTAGTACTCCAGATGGTCATATTAATTTATTTCGCCCAGATAAAAACGCACAACGATTTAATTCTTCTGCTAGACGGATGATGATGCCAGAGGTAGATTCCGAAGATTACTTGTTAGCATTGACAGAATTAATCAAACTCGAGAAAGATTGGGCTCCAAAATCCCCTGGCACATCACTATACGTTAGACCCACAATGATAGGAACAGAACCAGGATTAGGTGTGAGGCCATCCACAGATTATCTTTTTTACATCATTCTCTCCCCTTCGGGGCCATACTTTCCTGAAGGTTTCCAATGCGTGAAAATTTTCGTCAGTGAATTTTATATCAGAGCTGCTCCTGGAGGGACTGGTAATGCGAAAACAGGAGGCAATTATGCAGCCAGTTTACTCGTCGGGAGTGAAGCCGAACAACATGGTTGCAGTCAAGTCTTGTGGTTAGATGCGATCCAGAAAGAGTATGTCGAGGAAGTAGGCGCAAGCAACATATTCTTCGTCTATGAGGATATCATCTATACGGCCCCGTTATCGTCGGGAACGATATTGCCCGGGGTAACTCGTGATAGCACTATTCAACTAGCAAAAGACAAAGGATTGACCGTAAAAGAAGAAGCACTTTCCATAACAACTGTGATTGAGGGTATTCATGATGGGAAGATATCTGAAATCTTTATGAGCGGTACAGCAGCATCAATTGCACCTGTCGGGAGTCTTTATTATCAAAATAGAGAACATGTAATAAATAACTTTGAGATTGGCGAGATTTCAAAAGAGCTTTACACTCATTTGACCGATATTCAATATGGCCGAATAGATGATCCTTATGATTGGATTGTCAGAGTGATATGAAACGGGATTCTCTTATCTATATTAATCGGCGAATATAATGACTACTGACATTGATGAGTCAAACTCAGGTGAATTGTGGATAATTCAACGAGGGAATAAACTCCAAAGCATCTTTTTTGCATTAATGGGGATGCTATTTCAAATATTATTCATATGGGCATATTGGAGCTTTTTAGACACGTCGGGGCCTTGGGCTTTCTTTTGGCTAGGTTTGATAAATAGTGAATTTTTTCCTTTTACCTCTCTATTGTTTCTATTTGGTGGAGGGTGCTTTTTGGTTGCAATTAAAGAAGGATTGTGGATTGAGAGCTGGATTGCAAAAAAAGAATTAGTTCCGAACACTCCAGGTTTACAAAAGCGATGGCAACTCTTCAGGTGGTCTAGAACAAAATCGATTACTAAAGATCAAATTCGATCACTAAGGGTTCATAAAATCCCATTAGACACTTTAAAACTTTTTAATCGTTATCAATTTGAAGTTGACTATCAAGGTACTGGTGATTCACCTCTAGAAACAGCTATCCTTTATTCAGATGACAACGAGTCGGCAAGTACCACAGCATTTCGATTAGCTAAAAAGATTCACGAGATCTTGGATTTTCCTAAAGAAATTAAAAAAAAAGAAGCATCCTACGATATACAAACAAACAGAAAAAAGAGAGAGAGAATCTGAACTGGTGAATCAGTTCAGAAATATTGGTTGGGGTCTCTCATTCCTCGTCTCTTTGGTTGTTTACTGGCTAGTGTGCTAAATTCTGTGCGTAGTTCTTTGGGTAAACGACTTGGTTTCTTGTAGCCTTCGATAGTATCTTTTGCATAAGAATAAAGGAAAGAACGGAAGGCAACCTTCATTGGCATTGTTACCACATTATAGGGTAAACTTCCCAGAATGAGAAATATGAAGGCAAAAATGATACCAAATCCAAGATCTTGGCTAACTGCAAATCCCAAGCCAAAACCAACTACAATCCATAACAAAGAATTAATTATGGCGAAAATAAACGTTGTTAACCCGAATCCAGACTCTCCTACCAATACATCCAACAATGAATTCCAAGTTGTCTTTGCAGAATCTTTAATCGAATCTTTTAATCCTCGTTTATTCTGTACAATTGAAATTAGCGTGAAATAGTTCATAAACATCCAAATCGCGCCAAGAATTGAAATAAATAAGCCAGCAATAGCTGCACCAATAAAAGCAGCAATAACTGCTCCACCACCAAATTGTTTGTCAGTAGACCTCGATGTCTGGCTTCTTCCTGCTGATGTGACTATCTGCATGACCATCTTGACAGTTGCCATAGCAAATGCAAATTTAATGATGATCGGGAACACTTGACGTACGTCTTTCATTGCAGAACTTAAGTCTGGATCTAAACCACGATACCAATCACTAGCATAAGAGATCACCCCAGCAGAGAGACTATAATACACCCCCAAATAAACTATCAGATAAATATATTCAAATAAAGTGGCGAAAATATAGCCAGGGAGTGAGAGTTCGGACTCACCTGCGGCATTCTCAACTGTAAAAAGACTGAGTATTTCAAAGAAACCAAAAAGCATGAAAAATCCTGTAATAATAGAAAAAATTCCTAAAAGGATTGGCATGGCTATTACGGCTTTTTCATCAAGTACGAGTTGAGCAGAAAATTCAACGAATTGACCAGAGCGTTTAATTAGTGTAAATTTCCAAAGTACGAAAAGAAAGAGTAAGACACCAAGTCCTCCAATGATTAATGCTATAAAAACCGCTTCTGGGTCAGCGATATAAATCAAAACACCAATAGCTATCATAAATAGTGGAAAAAGAATACAAACCGCAATTGTGACCTCTTGCGCAATTTTGCTCATAATCCAGACAATAATGTAAGCCATAATAACTGTGATAAAAAGAAAAATTGCAGCAAAAGCGATTAAAAGCGGTAAAAATGGCATGGTGACTGGGATGACAACATAAAAGACCTCAGATATCGAGTTCAAGATATCTTCATTCTCAGGAGCAAAGATGAAGTGGACAAAAGAATATGCTCCAAAAGAATAAAGAATAACTACTACCAACAAATAGAGCCATGTTGGAACACTAGAGAAATCTGTTTTTATGTCAGGCTTTCTATATTCAGATGCACTCATAATAATTCACCTTAAGATCATCTATTTTTCAGATTAACTTTTTCATAATAAATGGGGTTTGTAAATTGGCTATTATCAAAAAAATAATAGGATTTAGTACATTAAAAAAAGATTATCCTACCTATTCAGAATAATTGAAAACAAAAACAGAAAGCATTTAATTTGTTGCTTCAAATTTTATTTTGGAAGACACAGAAGTATCTAAGAATTTCTTCCCAAAGGCTGTACATAAGGCATACTTGCCACGAAAACCAGTACAATGACAGGGAGCAATTCTCTTTATTGGATATGTTTTCAATGCTTCTGTTGTTTTTGCAAGACGATCGTTTGATGCATCGTGGAGATGTAATCCGCCTACTATTCCCACAATGTTGTTTGAGTCAATTAATTCTTCAGTTTTAAGAGCAGTATTTACTATTCCAGCATGACAACATCCAGCAAGGATTACGACAGTGTCATCAGCCAGATGAAAAATTAGAGACAGATCATCTTCAATCGGATCTGGAATATACTCACCGTCTTTTAAAGTTGTGATGTCTTTAAGATTCCCTGTTAATACTTCATAGTCATTTCTACGAGGGATTTCACCTGTAGTCATAACTGATTCAGTAAATTTATGAGGGGTCTTTGTAGTTATCAGATCTACTTGATCCTTTAGATCCTCAATAGACTTGAAAAACCCTTGAATTCCTACATCATATGTTTTTCCTTTCTCAATGAAAATCTTGGGTGAAAAAGCTTGAGGATGAGCAATAATTGGGATTTTTCTTTTTGTTAGTTCAATCGCCTCTTTTAATCCTCCCACATGATCCCAATGGCCATGACTTAGAACTATTGAATCAATATCTGTCAGATCCACTTCAAGCTCTTTAATATTGTTAAGAAACGCAACAGGTGAAGGACCTGTATCAAATAATAGCTTTAAATCCGAATCAGAGAATTTTATATCCACCAAAGCAGAAAAACCAGCTTCTCCAAGGGTTCCTCCGAAGCCAGCAATATTCTCTACTAGAATTTGGATCTCAAGTTTTTGAATAGTCACTTATAGAACTTCCTTTTCGATGAAAATTATTAAATCTCCTTTGAGTATATTAATCTCCCCTCTCTCGTCACCATCGGATAATTCTTAAGAGCACCAAGACTTTGAATCAGAAAACAAGAAATTAAATAGTAGATAACAACCTTTTGTATTAACACACGTAAGAATAACGAAAATTCCAGTAAATTCTCTGGGAAAAAAGCTGTTACCAACGAAATAAATCCATACAAGGCAATAAGACAACTGAAAATTAAAAATACTAGACGGTAAATGCGGGGGATAAATTCCACTTTCTTGAACGTGAAGTACATTAACATAGAAACCGAGAAGAGAAGAATAAACGCAAGAAGAACAATAAAATCATGTAATTGGGGGAAGAGGTTCGCTGGAGTAAATGCAATAGCTCCAAAGAATCCCGCATTTATTATTCCTAATACAGTGAGGATTCTCATACGTTCAGCGTTGTCTCCACTAATAACCCCAGGAATTGCAATGAAATATGCTGAAAGTGCAATACTTGCTAAAAACAGAGTAGTGACAAAAAGAATGAAAGAAACGGTATTTGGATTACCAAACGACTCTGTCCTCCCAAGATCACTAAAAAAATTTCTTAAAAAAATATAACTCGTGGTGTTCGGATTTAGCTTAGTTCCTCCTCCATAACATAACATTGCAAGAGAAGAAAGAACTAAGAACTGAATACAACCTATAAGTGTTAAAACAAATGCAAATTTTTTTCCTTTTGGCCAACCTTTCCAACCATTAGGAATCCTGTCAGAACCCTCTTCCACGATTAGCCCAACAATAATACGGAATAGCTACAACATCTGTTCCACTATCTGTCTTGCCTTTGATTATATATATACCATCAAATAATTCTGTTGGTTCAATTTGTAATGAATTAACAACTATTTTTGCATTTAGAATATCAATATCAGGATTGTCAATTTTCTCTAAGCAGTAAATAATAGGTCCCCTAGTTATTGTTGCTTTTCCAAAGCTATGTTTCACTCTGGGATGAGAGTGGATGATTTTAACTTTCATAGGAAAATTGAGATCTATTCTATCACTAGGATTCCACTCTCGTTCTAATGAAATATAATAAGATTTGAAGGGGGAATATCCTGAAGCTGTTTTTTCTTGATGGTTGGTAACAGGTTTACTAATTTCTTGATCCTCATCATTGATTTTTATGGTACAATTTTCAGTCCATCCTGGAACTCTAAGATTA
>JBHLPG010000146.1:0-9296 GCA_048939725.1 Promethearchaeota archaeon
ACTCTTTTTGTTATTAGTACCTGTAATGATTGCGTCCTTTATAAGCGCTGATACAATAGTTGGGGAGAAAGAAAGACAGACAATTGAGGGATTACTAGCATTACCCATTTCTGACTCTGAAATTTTATTAGCAAAAATTGGTAGCTCCCTCCTCCCAATCTTAGTTTTGACCTGGATCATGAGTGGTTTTTATGCCTTCATGGTAGACCTGTTTTCATATCCTCATCTAGGGCGAATTTTATTACCAGACCTACGATTTATACTTATTATGCTTATTTTCACTCCACTCCTTGGGATCGGTACAATTACTTTTATTGTAATGATTAGTTCAAGAGTTTCAAGTACCAGAGATGCACAGCAATTAACGGGAATCTTTGTACTACCAGCAATTCTTCTAATCGCTGGCCAGCTAGTGATTTTGTTCATCAACATCTGGTTAATTTCAATAGGGATCTTAATTCTAGGCGCGTTTGATATTATTGCATTTAAATTAGCGACTAGTCTTTTCAATAGGGAAAAATTGATGATGCTTAGTTGATAAGAGGGTGGTTCTGTTTTTCTCCTAAAAATTTCCCCTTAAGTAGAATTATAAGACAGTAAGCTGCGTATTCCCAATTCCTTATTCTTTAAAACATGTATCACTGTATCTAAGTTTATAGCTAGACGGATTTAATTAGACTGTCAATACATAAATTTATTTTCCTTCCCTAATGTAATCTTTAAATGAGTACCAAAACTAGTAAGAAAATGGAGTATTATAAAAATACATTCTTTAGATTATAATTTAGAAAAAGAATCTTTAGATTTTGGGAATTAATAGGTTTTTAATCTTGTCGGAACCCAATTACACTTTCACAGATCGAATAAAGGCTTCTTTGCGAAAAAAAGTTGCAAAAGAGGTCGATTCCTTTCAAACTTTTGATCAAGAGTATAAACTATCTTCTCATCCAATTAAAAGAACATTTTTAGCAATTGGGAAGCTCAATAAGGTTCATAAAGGCCAAATAAGTATAGCAGAGATTGCAGAAGAGGTAGAACTCCCTGAAAACGATGTTATTTTCATTATTCAAGAATTCATTGAACAACGTTTACTTGAGGGGTATATTGAAGAGAATCAGACTCCTGAAGACATCAGTGACGACCTCCTTGTACTACAACAGGATCATTACTGGTGCCAAATTGATCAAATGAAACATGATATTTTTGAACTCCACTTCCAATGTACACGTTGCCTCCGTTTTATCTGTAGTGATTGTTATCAGAAGGGTAACAGTGACACATGCCCCTATTGCAACGGTTCTCTAACACCAGTGCCACGAATATTTAAGAAAGAAGATTTACAGACAACTTATGATCCAAATAGTGTGAAGACATCGTTGAGGGATTATTATCAGACTCAAAGGTATAATGTGTCACGTCAAGGTGTTAAAACTGTTTCGCGAAGAGTCATAGATGATTTGAAAAGCCTAAACCTGAAAGAACGGTTATCTTATTCTTCATTGAAGACAAAAACCCGAACTTATTGGGATTACCGCAAACATGAGAAAGCTATCTCCGAAAATGAAAAAACTGTTATTGACACAATATCAGCGCTTTATGAAATTGAAGACAGTAGTCAAATTCCTATTAAAAGAATAGCTACAATAGCTAAACTGGAGATAAATTTAACTCATGAGATCATTAGCCGATTAATTAGTCAACAATCACTCCAAGGCTTTATAGAAACAGGTGGTACCTATCATACAATTGATGATGATGTTTTAATCCTTGGTTCTGATAAATATCACTGTGAAATGCACAATGAGGACTTACCAGTTTCTCAAGCCCATTATCAATGTACTAATTGCTTTAGGGGAATTTGTCAGAAGTGTTATAATGAAATGGAGCAACAAGGGATGGCAAACTGTTTATTCTGTGGGGGTGTCATGACTTTCTTCCCTGGGAAAGTATAACCTGAATCTTTGAAAGAATTAAGATCATTGGAGAAAAAAGGAGAAGGTCTCTTGGTTTTAACCAAGAGTTGGTTCTATTACCTCTTTGATTCATATCAATTTATTCTAAACGTGCCAGGAGCATAGTGAGGAGCTCCAAAGTCGTACCATTCAATAATGCCTTTCATGTGCACACTGCGACCAAGCCATTTTGAACACTCATCATTAGTCTCTGTTACAACGCCGTTCATTCTATATTTACTGTTTTTAAGAGAAACTGTTCCTTCATCAGTCCCCAATAGGACTACATCACCATGCTCAAAGTCTTCATTGCTGAAATCAAACGTTACCCAGTCGTAGATGACCCAAATTTCCCCAAAAAACACTACATTTCCTCTGACATCTGTGTCAAATGGTTTTCCTGTTCCAATGCAGAAGAATACCATACCATATTCTTCATTTATGCCATCACCGTCAGTATCTAAAGTGATAGTTCCTATCCAATCAGGGATTTCAGCTTGGTATCCAGGCCAAAGCAGATTATATTCCAAGCTCATTGTACCTACAAGAGGTTTTTTTGCACTTCCTGACATTGCTGGTAACAGCATTAGAATGAAAACAGATAGAACCAGAACAGATAACTTTTTCTTCATTTTTCTATTTGCCTCCATGTCTCTTCATTCATTAAGACATAATAGTGATTATTATATCTTAATGGTTACCATTGTGAGACAATAACATTTATAAATTTTACGATGTTCCCATTACATAATAATGATATATATTATTCTACGTAGTGCCTTATTGTAATGATTTTTGCTTGAAATCTTGGTGTAAATGTTGTCTAGTGAGAATATAAAGCATAAAAAATTCCCAATTCGGGTAGATCTTGATGAAGAGGATGCGGAAAAGTTTCAAAGCATTCAAAAGGAATTTAAATTAAAAAATAAGGCAGAAGTGTTACGTTTTTGTGTAAACAAGGTCTACCATGGAATGGCATTAGAACTCGATTCAGATTTATACAATGAAATCCACAAAATAATCACTAGTCCACATATTAAAACAAGGTACGCAATAACCAATACTGACGATTTCATCAAGCGAGCAATTAGTGAGTTTTTAACAACTTTGAAAAAAGAATGGAGTTTGAAGAACTGGAGTATGCGACAATTACTTTCACAAGAGGAAAATGATACTGCAGTTGCTTTAATTGAATTACAATTACAAAAGATACCAGGAGTGACAATAGAGGATCTTGTAGAATATTTGAAAATAGATCAGAAAGTTATCCGTGAACATCTTGAAAGATTTATGGAAGAGTCACTTCTTGATTTTAGGGAGTCACAAGGGAAGATTTATTATTATGCACATTAATGATGAGGGGGTTGGTTCACACCATGGAGAAAATCCTTGTTCACAGTTATAAGGGAGGAACGGGCAAAACTACGGTCGCTGTAAATATAGCGAGTATATTGTCACTTGAAAACAGAGTCCTACTTATAGAAAATGATTTTATGATGCCTTCTTTTTTTGATATCTTTACTTGTGAACCAAATGCTTATTTCAACGATTATTTAACTGGTTCTGTCAATTTTAATGAAGTGATTGAACATGAAGTCAAATCGAATTTAGATGTAGTGTTCACAAACAAGAAATTCGATCCAAATGCTAAAGTTATGAGTTCGGATCAAGAATGGTTCCTGACAATATTAAAACAGATGATTGTAGACCTCAATGCCCTCGAAAAGAAATATAACTACATTATTTTTGATACACCACCAGGGTGGCACCTGATTGTTGTTAATCTAATTGCTCTGGCAAACAAAGCGATATTATTACTCCGACCAGACTCTTATGAAGTGAATGGTACAAAAATAATGCTCGATATTCTTTACAAGAGAGCAAAACCGATAAAAAGTTGGAATATCTTTTTACTATTTAACCAAGTTCCGGAGGTAGAAATGAAAGAAGATCTTGAAAACTGGGCTCAGGAATTAAAGGAGGATGGGATGAGCTATGCTGGACAAATCTCTTGTTCATGTAACATTGCTTATGAAATGGCTCATAAAACGAAGATATTCCCACTAGACCACGAATTTAATCAGGCTCTGCAGAAAGCTTTGAATAGAGTTTTACGATAAAAAGCTTATTGAAAAGATTTGTAGTCAACATTATTTTCTTTTTTACGAAAGAAAGTGGAGTGGTTCATGAAATCAAAATTGACGGAGTATATCAAGAGGAAAACGATAGGTTAATCGACTACTTCCCCTTAAGATCTCTTCAGATCTCTTCATCTTTAACTATCTGTTGAACCTTGAGTAAATAATTCTGTATAATTTTTATTTGCTCCTCTTGTGAAAGCGGTTTATCTTCTTCTAAAAGGCGAAACACTCTTTTTTTATGCTCTTGAAACGCCTCAGACTCATCATCAACTTTATTTTGATAACTAGTTAATCCTGCTGTCGTAGCTGTTGTTGTACAAAGTGATAACCATTCTTCCACTTCTTCAAACTGAAATGAAGCAAGGGCAATTCTGGCATGGAGTAGATAGGCCTCACATACCATATCAAAGAATTGGTGGTTTTTCGAAGCCTTGAGCCACTCCATTAACCGAAATTTCATTTTCTCTTTAATAGGATCTACTGGATTAAAAAGCCAATTCCTGAATTCAGATCTCAACAAGGCTCCCTCACAAAGCAACTGATATTCTATGCCTAATCCTTCCGTTCTAAGAGCAATTAACCATGATTTTTCTGCAGCTTCCCATCTCTTTTCCGCTTCAGCGATCAGGGCTTGAACCATCTGATTAAATGCACTAACAAGAGTACTTACATAAGGCCGTATTGGAAATCGTTCTAGGATGGAGCTTTTAGCAGTTAAGGTCTGTTGTTCTTTTTCTACCCATACGATCTTAAATACCGTTTCAGCAATTAATGAGGGATTGTCCAGACGTTCAAAAATAATCAGGGCTTGATTATAATGATCGACGGCTTCACTAAAATTCCCTTGAAAACATGCTGAGTTACCCTTTTTTATTAGCTTTTTAGCATCTTTTCCTGCCCGAAGAAAAGCTGCATAATCTTTGTACTGGGCTGTACGTACTTTCAAGGCTGTTGAATAATCAGGTGCCTTAAAGTGGGTTATTAATGCTTTCTGAGTCTTTCTTCTAGAATTCATATAGATAAAAATACCTAAAACCGCTATGATGAGAAGAATTATTATTCTGATGACGAGGGAAGCACTGAAGGCAAAATGAGGGCTACTCCAGAAATCTCGGGGATTACTTCCTCCTTTAAATTCATCGAAATTACTCACCCAATCGCCATCTGGATCATCAGTGGCATCAGACGCGTTTCTAGGATTAAAACTATAAAAATTATTTGTATATTTGAATTCCCACCAATCAGGCATACCATCTAAATCACTATCAGTCTGATTGGCCCAACTCCCAAACTGACACTCTTGCAGGTTAGTTAAACCATCATTATCTTTATCAAGAGCAGCATCATTAAGCCGGGGATTCAAACCCATCTGATACTCATAAAGCGTAGGCATACCATCCATATCGTTATCACTATCGTTATTACTAATCGTAGGGTCTAAACCTCCTAGATACTCCCAATTATCTGGCATACCATCACCATCAGAGTCACTGTTGAGAGGATCAGTTTTTTGAAAAAACTCCAGACTGTTGATTAATCCATCATTATCTTTGTCATCGAACTTATCAAAAAAAATTGTTGGATTTAATCCATATTGAAGTTCCCAAAAATCTTTCATTCCGTCAACATCAGTATCAAACTGTATTGTATCAACAGACCAAAGTTGAATAGTGCGATTAGTGCTTCCAGAGGCGAGGAGGGTTCCATCAGGTGAAAAGGCGATTGATCGGAAACCACCAGATTTCCCTATCAATATCTGAATTAAAGTTGCTGTTGTCGTGTTCCAGAGCTTAATAGTACCATCTGCAGCTGCAGAAGCAAGAAGTGATCCATCTGGAGAAAATGTAACCGATTTCACGCTTGTTTCATGGCCTATAAGATCACGCCATAATTCTCCTTTGTCAATACTCCAAAGTTTTAAAGAACCATCTACACCACCTGAAGCGAGTAATGATCCATTTGGAGAAAAAGCAACTGACTTTATGGGAGAAATATGTCCTAGGAGGTCTTTAGAAGTGTCAGAATCGAGATTCCAAAGTTTAATATTAGTATCAGCACTACTACCTGCTGCAAGTAGTGATCCATTTGGAGAAAATACAACTGACGCTACTGAAGAAACATACCCGGGAAGGCCTACCCAAGTTCCAGCATTAATATTCGAAAGTTTAATGGTACCATCAGCACATCCTGAGGCTAAAATTGAATTATTTGGAGAAAAAGAGACTGATAAAACATCTTCTAGATGCCCTGGTGTGACTTGACTCACATTTCCCGTTTTCATATTCCAAAGTCTGATTGTGTTATCTGCACTACCTGAGGCGAGGAGGGTTCCATTCGGTGAAAAAGTGACTGTTAATACATCATCAGTATGACCAGTCAAGTTTTGAGTCACTCTTCCATTACCCACATTCCAAAGCTTGATTGTATTGTCCGCACTACCCGAGGCAAGTGTTCCGTTAAAGGAAAAATCCACTGACATTACACTCTCTTCATGCCCTAAGAGAGTTTGGATTTCATCCTCAATAACAACGTTCCATAGTCTAATGTCACCATCTGCACCTCCTGAGGCGAGGATTGTCCCATCAGGTGAAAAAGTAACTGAAAATACAGACCCCCCGTGTTCTATTAAATCTAATAACAATTCTCCTCTACCATAAGTTGCATCCCATAGGTGAATAACACCATTTTCTGAGCCTGAAGCGATAACTTCTCTAGTTGGCGAGAAAGCAAGCGAAAATATTAGTTCTTCTGACTCTGTTAAAACTGATGGGTGCGTTTCTTCAGCAGTTATGTCCCAAAGTGTAATGACACCTACATCACTTCCCGAAGCGAGGAAAGTTCCATCAGGCGAGAAGACAACTGATACTATATCGTCTGTTGCCTCAGTTAAATCTAGTATCCTTTCTCCATTCGTAGTATTCCATAGGTAAGTAGTTCCATTACCCCCACCTGACGCAAGAACTTCCCCATCTGGCGAAACTGCAACTGAATAGACGGGAGTGGGGTGTTCTAGCAAAAATGGCCATTCTTCTCCACTAGTAACATTCCACAGCTTAATGGTAGTATCTAAACTTCCTGAAATGAGGGTAGCCCCATCTGGAGAAAATCCAATGGAATAGACAGCTTTCGTATGGCTAGAGAAATTTTGGATCAATCTTCCAGTTGATACATCCCAGAGATAAATGTGGGAATCACCACTCCCTGAAGCTAGAATTGTCCCGTCAGGGGAGAAAGCAAGCGAATTCACTGTTTTTCTATGTCCTGTTATATCGAGGGGTAACTCATCTCCTGTAATCACATCCCACAGCTTAATACTGCCATTAATACTCCCAGAGGCCACTATCCTCTCATCTGGTGAAAAAACAACTGAATGAATCGAACCAGATTGGCCAATTAAATGAGAAAAAGTGGTTCCAGAATTAGGATTTACTAAGGGAATATCTTGGAATATTTCAAGTTTTTGGGGAATGAATTCTTGATGAAAACTTTCATAGGTATTACTACCTTCAAGCGGGAATGATATATTAGGGATGATAATAACAAGTAATAATACCAATATTCCTCGTTCTTGGGTTAGCATTAGCAATAAATCCTTGGAGTTCCTGTGTTCGATATATCAGTGTAAGATTTATTCCACCATTTTTCTGACTGGTTTAAAATTTAGAAAATAATACTTTATTGTAACATGCTAATTACCTAACTTCTATTTCATCAAGATAAGTAACAGTTATTTAGATCCACTTTCTTCTTCGATTGATATATATGAGAGCTATTCCGACTACAGCGAACACTATTTCAAATCCATATGCACCTTTGGAAGTAGTACTCTCTTGTGAGGAAGTTGTTGATGGTCCAGCTTCATCACGTACAGCAAAATGCCAGTTCTCGTGGCGTAATAGGCTGACATACTGGCCTGGTACACGTCCATTCCACATGTAAGGGCCAAAACCTATTACTTGCGCATCAGTAGGTTCAAAGGCCGTAATATTTTCCACATCCTTCCAAATATGCTGCGGGAGAATCCGATTATAACTAGTAATATCGGTCCACGCAAAGATATCAGTTCTATTGACATAGAGTTCAACTGTATAATTATCAGGTGTATCAATACGATAAATATCATTAATATCTTCAGGAACATAAAAAACATCAGGATAATAATAATTCCGGGGAAGTTCAAAGGAAAACTTGACATCTTTTGAGGTAACAGGTTGACCATCATGCCAAGTAGCATTTTTGTATAAGTAAAAGGTAAACTTTTGACCTGCTTGGATACCAGCTACAACTTGAGCCGTTGTTGGTTCGATCTCCCAGTTCCAAGCCAAATTTGGAATTGGATCCCATGTGGTTGGATCTGGTTGCCAAAGGCCTCCGTAGATAGAGTTTTCAATGAAGGCTCGGACACCAATAAGATCTGGGAATCTAAAAGGATTTCTGTTTGAAATATCATCCATTGCGGAATAAGTAAGCATTCCACCGTAAAGACCCGCTTTGGATTCCTTTAGGTGAACTTTCGTTGCTACGTAAGGGTTGGCTGTACTAGCGGTACCCCTTCCCGCGAACTCTAGAAAACCCTCAAACTTATCATTACGGTAAGCATTAATGGTTAAAGGACTATAGATGGGAATTTCAGGCTGTTCATAAGCCAGTAGTTGTGCAGCTTCACGGGAATATTTCTTTATATCAGTAACAGCGGTTGCTGCTAGCATCTTATCAAGAACAGAATCGATTGTAGTGTTATAGAAACGATGAAGAACTGGATTCCACTCTCCATCAGAATGATAGTCGGTATATAGGGCTTTAGGGGGTAAAAACGTGGGTTTAAATGTGAGTTCATAACATGCGACCCAATAATCACCAGTAGAAACCTTTAGCCAATAAGGTTCTGGCCAATCTACCTCCTCAACCCTAGAACGGACACCCATTTTTGCTAAACCATCACGAAGTACTTCAGAGGTAACAATAGCGATGTCGAATCCAGTTGATGCCATGATATTGATCACAAGAAGTGGATCATTATCGTCCAAATCTACGTTGGCATCCCACTCACCATTACTGTTTGCATCGTATTCACGCCAACCATCACCATCCAAATCTTTGAATCCAGCAGCCTCCAGAGATGCATTCCCAGAAATATAATCCGCATCATAGAAGCGTGTTTCCAAAGTACTCTCGACTTCCCATTCAGTCAGAGTTGGGGGAA
>JBHLPG010000147.1:0-9281 GCA_048939725.1 Promethearchaeota archaeon
GGGAATTCAATATTTCGAAAAATATGCCACTTAGAGGCTCCTACTGTTTTCCCCATCTCAATGAGGTTAAAATCAATTTTGTTATAGGCTGTACTAACACTACGAGATACAAAGGGGTATGCAGCAATAAGATGAGCCAGGATAATAGGTATCCATGTGTCTTGTGAAGAAATACGAATAAATCCAAAAGCACGGAGCATTCCTAGGCCGATGGTAATAGATGATGTAACTAAAGGAAGGACAAGAGACCAAGAGAGAAGTAACCCCATAATCGGATGTCGTCCTAGAAAATCGGATCGTCTAATCATATAAATAGACAAAACTCCAAAAAAAGTAGATAATACCACCGTGATCAAGGCAAAAATTATAGAATTAATAATTAAATTAAATGCAGTAGTAGCTGCTCCTAACGCTGGAATCGACTCAGGGGCCCAAATGAATCCATTCTCGTTTGATCTAAAACCAAGAAGATGGAAGAACGCTTCAATGTTCCAGTTGTTAGTTATTCGATCATAGAAAGCGGAAATAAAGATTACAAGAATAGGGGAGAGAAGAAAAACTGTTAACGAAGTGATATAGATAATAACCATACTAAAACGTTTTTTATCCTGGGAGAAAACATCCCCTAATTTTCTTTCAGATCTCTCTCGAATTTCTCCAATAGTTAAAGGAGTGGTATGGCCGAACTTCCAAAATCCTACTCCAATAAGTCCCAATAACAATATTAGTACAAAGTTAACTCGGAAATATAGTAAAACTGAGGTAATGGCTACAATAGCCAATACTTGGATGGTTCTTCTCAAAGATTTTGGTAAAAATGACGTGAATCTTTCACGTTTAAATACAGGCTCGGAAAAAAAAAGGTATAATATAATTAGAACAGATGTAATCAATAACTGAAACAATGCTAAGGCAGCTGCTTGGTGGTAGTCATATCGATAGTGGAATAACGAGTAAATCTGTACTTCTAGGGTTTTATATTGAATTCCACCTAATGACAGGACGACTGCAAAAGATGTAAAGCAATAAAGAAAAGTAAGAATACTACTAGCTAAAATTGCAGAGCTAATTTGAGGAAATGTTACATAACGGAAAAAATGTAATTTCCGACTTCCAAGAGTGGTGGCAACTTCTTCCATGTCCACATTTGCCTTTTTCCAAGCACTAGATACTAGATGTAAAACGATAGGGATATTATAGAATGCATGGACTAAAATTATCCCTTCAAATGTTTTGTATAATTTGATTGGAGGACTTTCTTGTCGAAGAACGGTCATTAATACTGAGTTGAGGATCCCATTAGGCCCAATAAGCAGAATAAAACCTAGTACAACCACAATTGGTGGTAATACAAAAGGTATAGTTAAAATCGTCTTAAGGATCCGATCTCCAGGAAAGCGATACTTGGCAAAGATATAGGCGCCAGGTAATCCAAGGATGATTGTAATGATTGAACTGATAATTGCTTGATTAATAGTAAATCGGATAAAATATAGATTTAATGGATTTACAAGTGTGCTTATTATAAATTCAGCGGTAATATAACCTGAGTCTGATAGAAACGCATCAATTAGAATAAAGAAAAGGGGGATGAAGAAAAAGAAGAAGGAAACTAGCAATGGTGTTAATAAGATTATGTTGAATGAACTATCAATGAAACGGTCTTTGGATGATCTGTGCTCGATTGCTTGCACCACATAAGATCCCTATGTTGCTTATTTTTTTCTTCTTCTTAGAATTGCAATGGTAATTATTGGGATTAAAAGGAACACACTTGGAGGAAATGGCGCCGAAGAACCTAAGATTACCACTTGTTCCCAAGTTTCTTGCCATTCTCTAATTGATATATTTAATTCATCAGCAGTAAATAAATCATTCAGTGGTGTAACGGTTGTAGGATCAATGGCATAATCATAACTTGCTGGAAGTTCCGCAAGGGTATTAGCAGGATACATCCAGTTGTTTTCAGGGATTATTTCTTGGACTGTTATCCCTGTAAACCAATCAATGAATTTTTGTGCCAGAGAAAGATTTTGAGTACCTTTGAGAATCCCTATTCCTTCTATTTGTAACCATCCGTATTTCGAACCTTTTTCATGAGATACCGTTGCTCCTATAGAGGGTGTCCCCCCTGGTTCAGCATAGAAAAGGAAGTCATATGCAGGATCGGTTCCGTAAGACACCACCATAGGGCGATTAGCTGCTGGAGTGTAAAACACATCAAAGGCATCGCCCCAGCTGTCTTCAATTTGGAGATCGTTTCGTTTCATCTCTTTCCACCAAGTCTCCCATTCTTTATCTAGTACTTTTTCATATACTCCAATTGTCCACATCAAAAAACCGAGTCCCGTACTGCTTAAGGTAGGATCCTCGGTCACAAGCATTTGAGCTACTTCAGAATCGAGTAAGTCTTCAAGTTCAAGATTCTCAATAGTGGGTACATTTGTTGAATTCACGAGATTTTTATGATAAATAATAGCTATAAGGCCGTAATCGTAAGGAGTGACATAATGTTCAGGATCAAGACCATTGACTGCACTTTCTCTAAGATCAGACAAAGTTGAGGCTTCATACGGAATAAGTATTTCTTGAGCTTTTGCTTCGTAAATAAGCACATTATCAATACCTATTATAATATCAGCCTTTGGCGAATTTTTTTCTGCTATTGCTTTAGCCAGAACAGAATTTGCGTCATCAAAATATTCTAATTCGATTTGGCAATTTTCCTGGACTTCAAAGGCATCAAAAACGCGGATATTGGCATCAGTGGCGTTTAATCCCCAATTTATTAGAGATTCATAGGTATAAATCGTCAAAGTTGGCGTTTGATTGGCTGAATTAGAATGATTACGAAATGAAGATACTTGGACGATGACAAGGCAGCCTGAAATCATAAGAAGTGTCATCATTAAGGCCCATTTCTGGTATATTCCCCGACTAGGTTTAATATAATCTGGTTTCATGTCTTTACAACCCCAATCAATACATGTTGAAACAAGACAATTGATATTCTGGTAATATAAAAAGTATAGCTTGATAATATAGGGCAGTTATAAAGCCTCAATAAGCTGCAATGCATGAAATCTCTCTTGAGCTAAGGCAATATACTCATTAAAAAAAGCTTGTTCTGAAACACGATTAGGGGCTGAAAAAAGCCTTGCTGCTTGAATTAGATACCAAAGTCCAGACATCAAATTCATTAAATCGCAGGTTAATTCCAAAACTTTCGGTATAATTGAAAAATTTACTTTTTCTTCAAATTTCTTGATAAATAATTCTTGCATCTCTTGGGAGAGCCGGTTTTGGGTAATAAAATAAGCTAAATCAATACATGGATCAGCTAGGGTTGAATATTCCCAATCAATGAAAACAGTCTCAGATTCTGGTGTCAGAATAATGTTAGAGAAAACTAAGTCTCCGTGGATGCGAACAAGGTTTCTGAATGAGTTTATACTTTGGAGTTGGATTATATGGTCATCAAAAAACCGATTAATCTTTTCATAAGAAGGAAAATGCGAGAATTTTCCACTTAACACGGGAGATGTAGGATAATGACGTTCTATTCCTTTGTATTCCAGAAGATATCGTTTTATCACATCATAGTAATGAAAATCTCCAGTGGTAGCTTCAGTTATACTATGAATAGATATTATGCCATTCACTAACGATTCAAGATTAGTTCGGAGATAATCATGAGTGAGAGTATGTCCTTCGATCCATTCACGAGTGATGTAAAACTTAGTGCCATCATCGTAATATTTCAACAGGTGTGGAGCATGATGGTTGTTTTTGAGTATCATTAAGCTTTCTTTTTCCCTCAGATAACGTAAATACATAGGGTCATTTGCCTCATCTCTAATGAGGTATTCTTTGACTAGCCAAGATTCATTGATAAGGATATTCCTGTTATTCAATCCACCTTTAATTAAACGCACGGAGGTAATATTTTTTGGCAAAAGAATAGGAGGAACCTGTTCTAAGAGCTTTAAATGGTGATTCATTTGAGACAAGATCCTTATTGGTTAACTAATAATACTTTTATTAGATGATGAGGAAATAATCAACTCTTAGCTTTCACCCAGTAGTTGTTTAAAACACTATGACAAATTTATATGAGGGAGTTTTTCTAATGGTATTTGAAAACTAGTAATTGAAGCTGAATCTTTGTAAAAGACAAGCTATCAATTCGATGAATTGTAATTTAGTGGTTCTATGCAGTTTATTTGTGAAATTGTCCCATCAAGCTTTTTAACTCCCCTTCGAAGAGCAATAGCTCAGGAATTAGCTAATCTTGGTTATGTCCAGATTGAAATTGCAAAGATTCTCGGGGTCTCACAACCAGTAGTTTCATCGTATTTGAAAGACAGAAAGGTTTCTTCATCATCAATAACATCAAGACCTGCTTTTGAAGAGCTAGTTTCTGGGCTTGTTATGAGACTAAAGACCGAATCAACGTCCCCAATTGATCTTATGGAAGTAATATGCCAAGAGTGTCAACAATTTAGGATAGCTGGTCCATTATGTGATATTCATAGAAAGAAGACCTCCATGGCTTTTCCACCTGATTGTAATATTTGTTTTCCCTCTTCTGAACAAACAGAAGTTTTTAACCAAAAACTTCAAGCAACACGAGAGTTATATGACGCAGCTCAAAAATTAATAGCTACAGAAGAGAAATTTGGTCAAATTATCCCAGAGATAGGGTGCCAATTTGTAACTATGATTGAAAACAGTGCAAAAGCAACAGATATTGCTGGTTTTCCTGGACGAATTGTTAAAGTTAAAGGGAAAGGAAGGATAGTGGCGGCACCCGAATTTCAACAAGGATCTACTCTCGCTCAATTATTAATTCATTTTAGAAAGCATGGGTCCCTCCATCGATCTGTAATTTCATTACGAAATACAAAAGAAATTCAGAAAAAGATTATATCAGAGAAAGTGGTTATCCAAACAGAGGAAGCCGATAGAAATTGGAACGATACTCTTGAATCGTTATCTCCTGAAAAAACTAAAGATGTTGATGTGATCGCAGATGCTGGTGGCCATGGATTTGAAGCTATCCTGTATTTATTCGGAAAAACTCCTTCAGAAATTGCAGACTATCTCATTTCAAAGGTTGGATGAATTCTAATTTGAAGAATGTGCTAAAAATTAATAGAGAATGCGAGGAAGAAAATCCCTATTTTTGTTAAAGAAAACCACCCCCACCATTGGCTTAACAACTGGCTTCGCGGGAAAAACTGCTTCGTTCCATTAGGAATATGTTAAAAGGAAAAATTCGAAAATTTCCCTGTTAGAGTGAATAAGATATCTTCTTGGTTGAAATTCCTATTATCATCATAATACGGAATAATTCAATTAAAGAAGAATCTTACACAGATATATTTAGGAATGGATGTAAATCTCCGTTTCAAGTAGTTCACTCTTGAGAGTCTTGATTTCAACCAGATTGGTTTGAGGATAGCGTAGATGCGATTAAAATACCATAATTACTTCATCAAAGGATTTTTATTGCTGTTACTGTGCGTAACATTCTCTTCGGTTTCAGCAATTCGACCTGACAATACCATTCATCCGTTATACAACTATTTTGCCTTTGGAAAGGACGGAGTCATCAAAAATGGTCTTCACAACCAGAGCTTTGTCTCAGAAGAGGGGATGAAGATCCATGAAGTTATAAGTGATCAGGATGCATACAAATTTCGCTTTATCTTTCAAACTTCCAAGAATCCATTTGATGTGCTTTCTTTACGCGTAAAAGCGCTTTTCAATCGGAATATGTCAGGCTTTATTCGGTGGGGGGGATTACACAATGTTACCATAAGCGTTTTTCCATTCGAGTTAGTAACAATTGAGGGTAGAAATAACTCTGTTCAAGTTATAAACGGACGAGATTTGTATCGGGGAGCAAATATTCAATTCAATTTCAATACCACTGCATTTGAAGGAGTAAAATACTTTGAATTAGCCTTTTCATCATGGAATGGAAGCGAAAGTCTTCGGGGATTTCAATTCGAGCAAATTAACTTTCATAAGGTTCCCAATAATTATATTCCAGAGACTATTCTGTTTTTAGTTGGCTCTATAAGTTTAATCAGTCTTGTGATGTTATCTCCAAGGAAATTTGGACTCTTATTGACAATATTAATAGCTATTGCTCTTTTAATTGTACCATTAGTTATGATATTCCGAGCTCAGAACTTTTTAAAAGCTATTCCGCAAACTGAAGAAGGAGTAGAGCGTTTTACTTTTTTTGGGAGAGTTTATGAACGCCGAGATTTAGGAAATGGATTATTTTCCCTCCAAATGGTAAAAGATCTTTCAACTGCATTTGAATTACAGGCATCATCAGGAACAGGGGCACAAGTGGTTTATCCACTACTTGAAACTGATGGCGAAAATACAACAGAAGAGACTGAAATGCAAATAGAAAGGGGAGAGTCAGACAGTTTCAAAATAGAAACGGAAGAACCAACATCTATATCTAATAACCCATCATCTTTTTATCAATTCCAGCCTCATTTCGGGATCTTGCCAGTCGATATCGATGTTAGCAACATCTCTATTACTGATTCTGATTCTAATGTAGTCCATGCAAAAAGAACGTATTATTCTTTCGAGGTAATCGTGAGCGATGGCGATGGTTATGGGGACTTGGATTTTGTACAGCTTAATTTTACAGTTAATTCCTTTGAGTATTCAGTTGGATACGACAATGGAACAGATACTTTTATCGAGATCAACGATGATGGAGCCAACCATATTACCTTAGACACAGGAGGAGGGTCATCAACAAGTCGTAACGGGAATTATTTAACGGTAACGTTTAGCATCCAGACAGATTGGGACTTTCCTAATGAAAACAATGTTGCTCTCACAGCATGGGCAAATGATACAAGCTCAAATACCGATGAGACAATATCCACTGCTACTTACGACTTCAATCATGATATCGAAGTAGCCTCTTTTAGTGTGAATGATAATAATATAAATCCAGACCATGCGTCTAATCTCGAATTTACAGGCGATGTAAATTATGTGGGAACAATAATCGACGTTCCCGATGTTGAAATTGATGTTGTAACAATATTTCGCAACGATACTCCTTTAGATGTCAATGTTGCCATTGCGAATGACACTGATGATGTAATTAACATTTTTGTTGATTCTGAAACGATCATGGGGAATTACACTTACTATCCATACGTTGAATTAGCTGGTGATGGATCTGATTTGAATGGATCAGCAACCACAACACAGGAAGTTCATGTTGATTGTGTAAAAATTACTAATATAGTAGCCTCTAATTTTGAATATGATGATGGATCTCGGTATTGGGATAATGATAATAGTTCTCAAGATGAGATAACCATAACTATTACCGCGGTATGGAATTATACAGGGAATCCCTATCAAGGAGAAGTAAACATAGGTTACAGCGGAAATGAGAACTATTATGGGGCTTCTTCAGGCTTAGTAAGAGATATTGAAGACGACCCTGCCTCAGGAACCTCAATCACCAGAGATGGGATTACTGTTGGATCAGCTGTAGTAGGAACAGGCAATGACTACGGAACACAGGTCTATCTTGCTAGTGGACTCACTTTTCCAAATGTGGGTTGGGATAATGCGACTCCAACATTGAGTGATGCAATGTCGGCTTATGGTGAATCAGGTGATACAGATGAGGTATATGGCGATGATTCGATCAATACGTTTTATTTCTCTAATTCCTTTGATTCAGCTGCAACAGTTACATTCACCGCGATAGGGACAGATAGCGGTTCAGGCGTGAGAGGGATTGATTTTGGTTCTTTTGGGGCTGATAATCCTGTTGAGGATACCAGTGCTCCTTATCAGGGGCAATATACTCTGAATACTGATGATAATTCTGGATCCATTACCGTTACAATTTATGATAATGTAGGTAATTCTGCCTCTGATACGATTACTTGTACAGAGGATGCCAGTAGTCCATCGATTTCTATCACAGGTGAATCCGAAAGTAGCCAGTATCTTTATTCGGGATATGGAACTGGAATTCAAGGAGTTTATGGCTCAGGGATGGGGTCAACTCAAACTTACACGATAAGTGGTACTGCCTCGGATGTTGGGTCAGATTTACTCTCCATAACTGATGATATTTCCTTTGGGGATAATCCTGGGAATACTGGGACCGTCACAAATTGGCAGTTTGCTTACCAAATAGATGCAGCTGATAATGGCGATGTGACGGTGACTTATACTGCAACCGATAATGTCGGAAATACTAATACTGCATCATACACATTTTATGAGGACAATACGGCTCCTACTCTAAGTGATGCCATGTCAGCATATGGTGAATCAGGGGACACCGATGAAGTGTATGGTGTAGAGGGTAGTAATACCTTTTATTTTTCCAATTCCTTTGATTCTGCCGCGACCATCACATTTACAGCGACAGGTACTGACACGGGCCCTGCTAACATTCGAGGGATTGATTTTGGCATTTTTGGAGCAGACAATCCTGCCGAGGATACCAGCGCTCCTTATCAGGGGCAATATACTCTAGATGATGCTGACACTTCGGGTAGCATCACAGTCACCATTTATGATAATGTGGGCAATTCTGATTCAGATACGATTACGTGTACTGAAGATGCGGTTAATCCAACTCTTTCTGATGCAATGTCCGCGTATTCGGAGGACGCAGGAGACACCGCTGATGTATATGGTGATATAACCATAAACACTTTTTATTTCTCGAATTCCATTCCCTCGTCGGCAACGGTTACATTTACCGCTACAGGGTCAGATACAGGCGGTTCAGGCATGCGTGGAGTCGACTTTGGTGCTTTTGGGGAGGATCCTGCGGAAGATTCGAGTGCACCTTATACAGGCCAATATATCCTTGACAATGTTGATGTTTCTGGAACAATTACAGTGACCATTTATGACAATGTGGGGAATTCTGCCTCCGATACCATCACCTGTACGGAGGATGGGGTAAATCCGAGTATTAGTATCACAGGTGAAACAGAAAGTAGTGTGTATCTGTATGCGGAATACGGGACGGGAACCCAAGGAGCTTATGGCTCATTGATGTCTTCAGGTCAATCTTATGTGATCAGTGGAACCGCTTCCGATGCAGCTGCTGATTTGTTGTCTGTCGAAGATGATACAACCACATTTGGTGGGGATCCTAGCCGAGGAGGAACTCTGACCAACTGGCAATTTGACTATCAAATTACTTCTACTGACAATGGTGATGTCACGGTAACTTATACTGCGACTGATAA
>JBHLPG010000148.1:0-9257 GCA_048939725.1 Promethearchaeota archaeon
ATACATAGATTTCTGAAAATGTAACAATACAAGCATTAACAAGTCACAAAACTCATTTAACAGAAGATATAGATCAGATGGGGCACATAAAATGGAGTACAGAGGAATTAAAAGAGCAGGACTATATCTGTGCACTCAAGAAGTTAAATCAAGAAGGCCATGGAGAAGGGCACTGGTTGACTCCAAAAAATCTGGAAAAACTTAGATCGCTCGGAACACTTGCCCAAGAACTTGATATTACTTTGGGCCAACTTTCGCTGGCTTGGTTGCTTCAAAAAGACCAAGTAACGACTTTGATTATCGGAGCGAGTCAGCCTTCCCAGATAGAAAGTAATGCGAAAGCTACAAACATAAATCTAAGTAATCAAACAATATCTAGGATAGAAGAAATCCTGAATAATCGCCCAGAATACCATCGAAATTGGAAGATTTTCAACTATCGATGGTTTCAATCCTATCTGCAAGAGAAAAAAGATAGAAAACCATGGAAATAGAATTAGCTTCAGATGCTCGTGGTACCTTTATTGAATCAGCTCCTGAGACTATTCTCTTTCCCAATTCAATTTTATCGTATGTAGGCTTTCTTGAATTACCTGTTAAGCATTTAACCGAATCAATTGCTTATAGAATCAAAATTCATTTGTCAGTCTCAATTTTATTCCAGATAAAAACGGAATAACTATCTATTTCTCGAAAACCAACAGATTTATACAATTTTAAGGCTGCGGCATTGATAAGTGTAACATTTAATTCGATTTTAGAAAGATCAGAGTGGTTTTCGGTCAATTTTTTGATAGTATGAACCAATAATGCTTTTCCAAGTCCTTTCCCTTGATATTCAGAAGCGAGTATTATCTCTGGAATGAATCCTTGTTCAGAAAAAATAACACTAAAACAGGCTCCAATTACTTTATTACGATGAATAAGTATTCCTGTGCAATCATCCTTGAATAACCCGTCTTTAACGGTCATTATATTTTCAATGAGATCTTTACATTCGCTAACACCTCTATATTTTGCAAATAAGGTGCCATCTGGATGTTGATCATTATAATGGTATTTAGCCATGAGATCTGCTATAGGAAATGAGTACTCTGAATCCCAATTAGTTAAAATATATGCTGAGTCTATTTTAGGTGAAACTAATGCTTTCACTGTTTCTCTATCAATTGCCAATCGAGCTCTTCTAAACTCTTGAAAACCAAATTTAATGATATGTTTCTTCAAATTGGCTGATAGCTTTGTTGCTATCCGTACATGAGACGTTAAATCCTTTAGATATGTGAAAGCAGCATTAAATAATTGCCGTTCGTGCATTAGGTACTCGATATTTTCCTCCTCTTCCGTTGAATCTTGAACATAAAGTACTCTTATTTCTCCCTCAGAAGGATTGATTACGGTAAAACCAATTGCATGATCCGTCTGATCGTATAAAGCAAAAATAACTCTCTTTTTCAGAGTTAATAGATTTTTAAGCTGCTTCATAACATCTAGAGCGGGGTTATTGTATTCATTCTTGTAAAACTCCTGATACTTATCTACTACAGTAGAAATATCTTCCAAATCCCCTAATGATATCTTTAAGATCATAATGCTTCCTTCTTATTTGATAATATAATTTCATTTTAATTGAATATTTATCGCGGTAAGAAAAACATCCTCTCTAGAAAAACTTGGAAAATGGGCCTCGTCTTATAATTCGATTACAAGTTTTCCTTTGACAGGACTCTCTTCAAGATCGAATTGACTTGGTGGTAAAATTGGCGCGAGATCACTCTTTTGGCGATTTAAAATCCCAATTACGCCAACTCTTGTAGCGATTTGGTTAGAGCATGAACTCCCTTTAACAGCTCTTCGTGGGATGTTAATGTAACAAACCGTAAATGATTCTTTGCTGGAGCCAGCCCATAAGCTGATCCAGGGGTAACATAAATTCCATGGTTTTTTAAAAGATGCTTGCATAACAGATTATCCTCAATATCATAAGTTATTTTTGGGAACAAATAAGTCCCCCCTTGTGCTGGTACCACTGAAAGCCCACTGATAGATTCTAGATGCTTGGTTAAAAATACCTGTTTATCATGTACACTCTCGACAAAATTTAAGAGCGCCTCTTTTGGTTCTTGTAGAGCCAGTTTAGCAATTTCTTGAGCAATTGAGGTAACTCCCAAGCGTCCTTTACAGAGATGTTTCAGATGATACCACACATCGGGATAATGCTCTAAAGGATCATACCATCCAATATATCCCAAACGATATCCAGGTAGCCGATAGACTTTACTAAAACCGTTCAAATAAACAACGGGGATATCCTGAGCAAACTCAAGAGGAGAAAGAAATTTCCCAAATGTTAAGGAGTCATATATTTCATCTGTGATGATAATGAGATTGAATTGCCCAGCGATATTAATCAGCTCTTTGAGTACCTTCTCTGAATAAACTGCCCCTGTGGGGCTGTTTGGTGTAATTATGACTATCGCCTTGGTATCAGAATGCTTTTCAAGCTCTGTAACTAATTGATCCATGTCAGGATTCCAATTCATTTCTTCATCGCAAGTATAAAACCAAATCTTAGTAAACCGCCTGGCTTGAACGATTAAGGGAATATAAGAGGGATCAGGAATCGCAAGACTTCCTGGGTTGCTCTGAAATATCGCATCAAATGTTAAAGGAAAGCCTTCGGATACACCATAAGTCATGACAATCTTATCTGGAGGAAAGTCAACATTAGAAATATCTTTAATACGTTGACTTAATGCCAGTCGTAAATTTTTGTCTCCATTCCAGTTAGGATACCCTGTAAATTTCGTTAGCTGGAGACAATTAATTTCTCTCTGAATAGATTCCTCTAGTACATACCCATATACAGGGGGGTCACAGTTTGATAGATGTAAGTAGTCGGGAAGTTCTTCAGCTATTTTTTCTAATTCAGTAAATATCCCCATATAGCCAAATTGGGAGAGATCCTCATCTTTTGATTTCAGATTGATGCCTCCTATTACGCAAACGTCTAGATTAGAGCAGAATATTTCAAATTCATTCTTCTAATCAAGATTTTCAAGTTGCTTCATTTTATAATAGTATTAAGGACTCACAGAAGATTCTATGGAAGGTTGGAGTCATTTGTAAAAAGTCTTCTTAGACGTCCATTCTAGGTAAACTCAAAGTTTTTATATTCCGCTACTTCCTCAGGAGGCCAACCTCTTGGTGTTGGATAATCACGATAGAATCTAAAGGTGCACATTGTTCCACCAATTGCCAGATTCTGCGTTCTATTAAAACCGAGTTTAATTCCTCTGTACATAGAATAATCGCATAGACAAAGGTAGGGCGCTAATTCTAACGCATCGTGATGTTTAAGAAAATGTAAACCCGCACAATTAGTATAATTAAAACCAAAAAGAAGATTCTTTTTATCACCCTCAACAAAGGTGCAATGATAATCCTCAGGATCAACGTTATTTCCCCGTTCCATTAAAAATTTTTTAAACCGTTTTCGCGTTAATGAAGAGAAATAGAGTCGACGCATTAAAAACTTTCTAACAGGATTTAAACTCGAATAAAAAGCCTCTGATATTTCATACAATATTTGGCCTACTGTTCCTAATTCAATGCCTTCTGCTTTTAAAACCCGATAAAATGCTAATGAAAGAGCTGTATTAACCAAATGTCTGGAAAATACATTGAATTTTTTCATCCCAAAATCTGGAATATCAGGTAATAATTCTTCAAATTGCTTCTGTGTCTTCAACTTCATTTCAGGAATCTTTTCAGGGAGATAATATTTTAGAAATACTTCTTCATGGACTTTTTTATTATTAACAACACTGTAAAATAATTTTAACCACTGGTCCTTTTTTTGGAAATATAAATTTTCAGGCTTCATTTGCTATCGCTTCAGTTTTTCATATCTAATTTTCCTATATTTGAGATATTTTATTCTCCTAGAGGATTTCTGGTTACTTTTTAGGGGTAAATTCAAAGAAATTAAATTAAAACATAAGGAAGGAGCGGATAATACTCTAGACTATTGTTTTTTTAAAAATAGAGATTTGGGCAATTGAAGTTTTAAATACTTTATAGCTAATTGATTTTCATTCAATAAAGGTTTATTCTTCTTATAAAACAAATCTATCCTAAAATTTTAATAAATTTTTAAATTTTAACCTCACTGAATAGTTAGTGTAACAATTATAAGTGCCAGCTAAACGTTGTGAACCAAATGTGTAACATCCATCCACATTTCATACACCAAATTAATTATTATACCACTTTTGAACGATAAATCGACTGCAGGTTCAATATATGTTTCCTAAATGGCTAAGAAAATACAAGTAGTAAACTATTTTTATAAAAGAGGAAGAAAATTCGAAGAGAAAGATTGGTGAAGTCCCAGTGAGTATCGCAATACAATTGTCTGGATTTCTATTTCTATTAATAATAATTACACTCATTATATGTGATTTGCTTGGTCATGGGACGGTAGATGATTTAAATTCAGAGGCTAAACTGCAAAGAATCGACGATGATCCCAAGAAATTTAAAATAAGCTTCGTATTACTCATTATAGAGCATGTGGTCATAATAATTCTTGCACTAACATTGTTTATCGCATTCAGTCCATTTAACATCATATTGGGGATTATTTGGGTCATCTCTCGAGGTATGGAAGGCCTTCTCAATATCTACGGTAAAAAGGACTACTGGGGACTTCACGATATAGCAAGACAATACTCAGAAGCTAGTAGTACTGAAAAAGCTGAATTGGTTGACTTAGGTCATAGTACCCTAGAAACTAAGAATTCTCTTTTCGCATTTACACAAATTCTTTTCTCTATTGGGACACTCGCTTACTCGCTCCTGTTTGTTATCTATGAAACAGCTGTCCCAGAAATTGTTGGGTGGTTTGGAATTGTGGCTGGTACCATCTATGGCCTTGGAAACGGAGTTCAACTTGTAAAACCTAATTTTAAAGCCCTGTGGCAAGCTGGAGGCCTGTTAGTATTGATCTTTGAACTTATGTTAGGAGGATGGTTGTTTCTTTTTTCATTCTAAATCTATTAGAGCCAAAAGAAAGGATAAAATCCTAGGGAGATAAATGATTTCGTGTCTCCGAGTTAGAAAAAATGTGAAATATTCCCTCCTCACATAAACGAGAAACAATACCATGTGTATTACAAGAGGTTGTTTTTACGGCAAATCACATTAAAACATGTTTAAATAAGATCAGAATAGTAACTATGAAAATAACAACAAAGAAGACATTAAGTGAAATAAAAATGAAAAAACCGAATATTCTGTTAATTTTAGCTATTTTTATTAGTTCTGGGATTCTATTGTGCTCTCCTACAGCCATTAATGCAACATTACCGTTGGAATATAATACAGGTTGGCAGTGGGAGATCAATAATAATGATACGCTCATTTACTATATCGAAGATAATGTAATGGGATCACACTACGAGGCATATAACTTCACAGGTGAACCTTGGGTTTCTTCCGGTTTCTTAGATGTGTTAAACATTACTAAATTAAGTTTTAATCAACAAACAGGAAGTGTTGAGAACTCGGATGAAATATTCCAATGTGCGGCTAGTCTTGCCCCAGGATTTTGGCAACTTTCATTTTATGTTGGAGAAGTTGGTACTGGAGGCCTTACGATGGCTTTCCCCCTAATTCCTGTAAATGCAAGTGGATTACTAAATCAAACTCAGTTAGATGATTGGGGTACCGCTATGACTAACAATCTGGGAGGGACTACTTATGCAAGCGCTCTACAATTACAAGAATATGTTGTAGTAGGTGATAATGAACTCCATTTATTTAATTCAACCTCTGCGATTTTCCAATATGTAAATATGACATATAATAATAACGGAATACTGGAGACGGCACTTGTTAAACTAGAATTCAACATGGGTGGACCAATAATACTTGAACAAAAGTACACAAGAATAACTGGTGACGTGAATAGTCTATTAAATCCAATAGATGAAACTAATGTGGCTATAAATGTTGGAGATAGTCTAATTTATCAGGTTTTTATGAATGGCGACCCCGTTTCATATCGAAGTTATAATATCACATATGTCGGAGAAATACTGGGTGAATATCAAGGCGGCGAGAAATTGTTTTGGGGTGCGAATGCGTCAAGATATAATTATGATACACCTAGTGGCACCTGGATAATTGATGATGAATGGACTGAACAAACAATAGGAGGTGGTGATGATAATTATGTTTTTCTCCAGATGGATGGCCCAACAAATATCGTGTATCCAGAAGGGACAAATGGTTCCATTTTAGAATGGAATCTAGCTCCTATGTTCGGTTCAGTGCATGGTGGGTATTTGGATACAGTCGAAACAGGTGTTTGGTGGGTAAAATTCTCTAATACAACAACTGGCCAATGGATACGAATAGAACTTGAACCAAATACGGGTATTTTGCTGAATGTATCATTGACTCATGAAGGTGGTATTTTAACGGAATACCGAATTAATGAAGATGATTTCCCTCCAATCTCAGAGGATTTGATACCCGAGGCTACTTTCACAGCCAATTCAACGACAATTTTCGAAGGTGAATGGGTACAATTCACTTTTACTGGATCTCCAGGTGATTTACCAATAGATGGTCAATGGAATTTTGGTGATGGCTCTGCAAATTCGACTGTTGAAAATCCAACACATCAATACACAACTGCGGGAACTTATACTGTGACTTTAACAATAACTGATAATGATGGAGATGTAGACACCTATTCGATGACTATTACTGTGAATCCTATTGAAGGTTTAACTTCTTCTTCTTCTTCTAGTACCAGTGAGGAAAGTGAAGAAGAAACTGGTGGTGGGCTAACACCTAGTTTTGGCATCAGCATCGGTATCATTGGTATGATCAGTATAATTCTGTTAAAAAAGAAGCATTAAAGAGAGATTTCAAACCTTAAGAATAACGAAAGGAGGGAAAAACTCCCCTCCACCCATCACCATCAACAGTTAATATTCTTGATTTCTTTTTCTTCATTCCTTACGTTTGATAATGCATACTATAATAACGAAAAGTCCCATTACGAGCTGAACAGGTTCAAATCCTGGAGTAATTCCAGCAGTTCTGTTGGAATAACTCCAGCTTTCGCTGCATTCCTTTTTTCCATATTCCATTAGGGAAAGGTGAACTGCAATACACCTAAAACAAAAAGTTTAAGATTTTTTTAACCTTTCAAAAGAATATGCAGTTAAAAAGAATAATAATTTCAGAAGCTAAGAGACCAAAATTCCCGGCTGATTATGGTATCTCTGAAAAAAGAGCAGGATTAGTCACATGGGATGATGTCAATAGATGGATGGACAAATCACACAATTATTGGATTAATACAACTCGGGGGAAATTCCCGCATTCTCGTCCTGTCTGGGGAATTTGGTATGAAAATATATTCTACTTCGGGGGTGGTTCTGAAACCAGAAATGCAAAAAATTTACTTCAAAATAATAATATTTCAGTTCATACCGAGAGTGGTGAGGAGGTGGTAATTATAGAGGGATATGCAGAGCAATTCTCAGATGAGGATTTACATCAAATACTTGGTAAGTTGTATGAGAAGAGATACAAGATGCTTCATCCACCCCCCTTCTGGAGAGTTATTCCAAGAAAAATCTTTGCATGGCAGATGAGTGACTTCGTAAATACCCCCACAAAATTCATTTGTAAAGTAGAAGAAAAGTAAGTGGAAATAATGAAGATTTCAGATAGTTGTGACCTTCCAACTTTTAAGGAATATCTTTCTTGAAAGCCACATTAAACCATAGTCATAATATAAGACGCTACTTGGTTTAGAATAAGAGATGAAGAAGATGATAAAACAAGATCCTACACAACAATTTAATCCTTCGTTCAATATCATTGCTCCTATATTGATAGTGGTTTTATTTATTATCGCATTAGTATTGATTAGAAGAGCTAACTTGTCCAAATACAAAGCTAATGTGCTATCCTTGATTTCTTTTTTGGGGGTTGGATTAATATTAGGGGGACGACCCAACCCAGTAAATGCTTTCAACCAAATATTTGCTAATCTGATCCCAACAACATCTATGTCTTTCCCCCTGTTCCTTTCCGCATTGGGTGTTTTTTCTCTTATACTTGCCTCAGTAATATTCTTTAGTAGGATATTTTGTGGTTATGTATGCCCCCTTGGATCTATGCAAGAGTTGGCATCTAAGGTGAAATTTAAGTCAAATTTAAAAGCGCAAAAACGGGTCAAGTATCGATTTGATCCTCCAGAGGGGATTTTAAGAGCCATGCGTTGGAGTTATCTTTGTATTCTCGGATTAACAGCATTTTTTTGGGGATTCTCTGTTTCTCAGTTTCTAGATCCCTTCAATGGATTTCAGTTCATGGAAGAATTAGCCTTATTTACAGTAATTTTCTTAATCCTGATTTTATTAACGAGTTTCCTCATTTATCGGCCATGGTGTCGGATATTCTGTCCATTCGGTGCTATTGCTGGCTTAATTTCATTTAGTCGGGCGAGATATGTGCGTACTAGTGAATGTACAGATTGTGGCTTATGTGAAAAGATCTGTCCCAGTCATGCAGCAAATCGTGGTGACAAAAAATCTGAATGTTATTATTGCAATCGATGTGTCGAAATTTGTCCTCAGAACGCAATTAAATATGCAAGAGCGAAGTCTAACACCTGAATCTGCCTTAAAAAGTAAAAGAAAGTGAAGTGAAAAAATGAGCTACTTTGGAGCAGCCCTTGGAACAGCATTTGGAATGATGATTAGCACAGTGGTCTTCTCAAATGCCTGGAGAGTAAAATCATATCTTCCAAAAGAATATGACTTCACGCACGAGTGGGGGAAAAAATTCGTTAAAACAGACAAAAAAGCTTATACATATATGTTAAGATCATTAATCGGCATAATATTTCATCCATTTGTATTTGTTTTTATTTGGGGCCGAGAAGGATTATTAAAAATGAATTTGTTTAATAATGATATAATTAGCGCCATCGTACTCTTATTATTTGAATCACTTATGTTTAGTATTGCTATCTGGATCGATATTGTAAAAATAAGACCAGAGAATCTTAAGCCAAGAATCATCCCAATGCAAATTGGAATACATCTGATAGTTGGTTTTTTGATGGGATATTTTTATACAGTACTTTGAAATTCGATTTTATGACCTATATTGAAATTGACTGGTTGGTCATTCAAGAGAAGAACTTATCTAATGTTACAATGATA
>JBHLPG010000149.1:0-9195 GCA_048939725.1 Promethearchaeota archaeon
AAAAAAATGGCTATACAACTTGGCAGGTGGGGGTAACTGATTCTTCTCTAGCTGAACAAAATTTACTCAGACTTTTGCTTAAAGATGAGCAATTAAGAGTCGTTGAATTTAAACAGAAGAGCTTTGAACTAGAAGATGTTTTCCTGAACTTAGTGGAAGGTTAAAAAGATGGTAACAAACACAGATTTTAAATTAAGATCAGTGCAAGGTTGGAGAACTGGATTATCCAACTTATTGTCAGCTGAATTTGGTCGTTGGGGGACTAAGGATTGGTATATTACGATGGCTATATGGCTGGGTATAATTAACGTTTCGCTCCTAGGGGTATTATCTGGAATGGAGGACGTGATAGTAGCATTAATGTTACTAGGATTACTTGCTGGAATCTTTCCAGTAATCAATGTCGTCATTGTCTTACAAGATGTCATTATTGGGGAAAAAGAAACTGGAACTGCAGCATGGATCCTTTCTAAACCCGTCTCGCGTTCTGCTTATATTCTTTCTAAATTAATAGGTAATGCCATAGGAATCGTTGTGAGCCTTGCTATAGTTCCTGGAATTGTGGCTTATGCCACTTTCTATCTTATTGGAGGAGTGTTACTGCCCGTTGGGTCTTTCATATTGGCTATTGCACTTCTTGCTCTCAATTTGATCTTCTTTTTGACCATGACTCTGATGCTAGGCACTTTATTTGATAATAGAGGAGGAGTCATTGGGATTCCAATGTTACTTGGTCCTGGGTACACATTATTTTATAGTCTACCTTTCATATCAGCGATTCATCCGTTAGCTATGTTTTTTCCTTCAGGAAATGTGGAGGTTTCATTCTTTGGTGCTCTTGCACTAGGCGAGCCAGTAGGATCTTTGCTTCCGCTTTTTACGACTATACTTGGTATTGTGGTTTTTACAATTATAGCTCTGTGGCGTTTTAGTCGTGAAGAGCTGTAATTAACTTAACCACTTTTCTCCTTCCTTTTTTTTCAAAAACTGGTGAAAATAATTGAGATCATCAATAAAAATATTGCACACTGATCAAAAAACGAAAATTATCCTTTTAATCTGTTTACTAGGTCTTTCTTTTTTAATGCTGGGGATTTCCTTTAATATTTTCAAGGTTGGACTTATTTTTTCTGTATTATGTTGGATCATCACTGGAATCATTGAATCATCTTACAAACAAAGTGAACCAGAGAATTCATTGTTATCATTTTCACCACTTAATTTTCTTATTGTTGGATCCGCGGGAATAGGAACCATAACTCTACTGACACTTCTCCTATTTCTTTAATTCATTTAATATAGTATTCAAAAAGGACTTCTATCATTTTTTCAGTTTTTTAAATTTTCGTTTTTCCTCAATAACAAGATTTATTTCAATGGAATTTTTGATCTTTATCCGAAATTAACTGGACTCTTCAACGAATAAGTGGTTTTATGGCTCCTGTATCGATCTATCGCTCTTCTGAAGGAAAAGATCTTTTATTAAAAATCTATGACAAACATATGAGGAATTTAAATATCCAATATGAAGATATTTATGTTCCAACCCGATTTGGAACAACCCATGTCGTCAATCTCGGTGCAAAGGACTCGGTTCCTTTAATATGTTTGCATGGAGGAAACTCATTCACTCCAGATATGCTAAAAAGTGACTTATCTCTGTTGGAAAAATTTAATGCCTATATTGTTGACACCATTGGACATCCAGGCAAGAGTGATGAAACACAGCTTTCTTCAGATGATTTAAGTTATGGTTATTGGTTATTGGATGTGATTAACGAATTACAGCTAGATTTCCTCAATATTTATTCAGGATCATTTGGTGCAGGTATCGCCATTCGATTGGCAACAATAGCCCCAAAACAGATCAACAAATTAGCCCTATTTATCCCCTCTGGTATTGCTAATGGATCATTTAAGGATCAAATTAAGTTAATGATTCCGTACCTGAGGTACAAGATTCAATCTACGGATCAAAATATGATTAGATTATCTAGCTCATTGATGACAAGATTTGATGAAGAAAGAATAGAAATGCTTCAGGCAATCTTTAAACATGTAAAAATTAACCCCAAGATGCCTCGTCCCGCGTATGACGGTGAATTGGATGAATTAAAAGCCCCAACCATCGTAGTTGCAGCAAGTAAAGATATTCTCTTTCCTGCGTCTAGAGTAATTCCTCGGGCAAAGGAAATATTTCCCAATCTAGTCTACACTGAAATAATTGACAGCCTGCATGAACCAACAAGGGAAATCTATAAACATATTCACAAATTAGCTTTAGATTTTTTCCTTTAGCGTTAAAAGGTCTTCTTTTTGTAAGTTATCAACCATAGAGAAAATATTGGCAGGATATTTCTAGTATTCTCAAGCACTTTTCGGAACAAAGTCTCTTCCGGGTTTATTAAGAAGGGAGTTTTGATTAAGATTGACTATCATATTCAAAGATGTGTAAAAGATGATGGATCTAGCTATTGAAACAAATAATTTAACCAAAATCTATGATAATATCGTCGTTGTAGATCATCTTGAGATTGTAGTAAAAAAAGGAGAACTAGTTAGTATTCTAGGTCCAAACGGTGCTGGAAAAACAACACTAATCAAGATCTTAACTACTGTTCTTAAACCCGATGAAGGAAGGGCTTTTATTAATGGAAAAGATGTTCTCAAAGATACGGAAACAATTAGATCGATAATTGGCACAGTCCCTCAAGACTATGTCTTTTACAAGGAACTATCAGCTAAAGAAAATCTAGTTTTTTTTGGTTCTATGCATAGTTTTTCTAAGAAGCAATTAGAATTTGAGGCTGACCAAATCCTAGAAAAACTAGGTTTGGGCAATCGAAAAGATAAGACAAAAAATTTTTCGGGTGGGATGAAGCGTCGCCTTAACATAGCGATTGCCTTTGTTATGCAGCCCGATATATTATTCCTTGATGAACCTACAGCAGGTCTAGATCCCCAAGCTAAGCATATTGTCTGGGATTATATAAAAGAGCTGAAGGAAGACGGTAAAACGATTGTCTTAACCACTCATGATATGAATGAAGCTGAAATGCTTAGTGATCGTGTTTTGATCATCGATAATGGTAAGATCATTGCTGGAGGCACCCCAAAAACATTAAAGGAGAACTATAGTGATGAGAACATTTTAGAAGTCGCTTTTGTACATAAAGAAAAAGCTCATGAATTCAAAAAATCGATTGAGATTCTAGATTTTCTAAAACAAGTATTCATTGAAGGAGAGAACAAAGTGAACATATATTTCAATGGTGGAATAATTAATTTCATCAAAATTTTACAGGAAGAATTAATTAATGATATTACTGAGCTTGAAAGTATAAGCTTACGACAGACTACATTGGAAGATGTATTCTTACAATTAACTGGTCGGAGGTTAAGAGAATGAGTTTTATACAACAGGATTTCCAGATAATTAACGCGATCGTTACAAAAAATCTTAAAATCAAACTGAGGAACCGTCAAACATATCTTTATTCATTTGGGTTTCCATTACTGTTTACTATCCTATTTTACTTTATATTTAAACCCATGACTGTAACAATAAGTGGAATAACCGTCTTTGATATGGCTGTCTCTGGTATGTTGATATATACCGCCTCTTTTGGGACAATAAATGCAGCAACTTCGCTTACTATGGAGAAAGAACTATTAACTTTAACCAGGCTTGATACAACCCCAGTTGGACGAAGTAGGATATTCTTTGGTACATTACTTAGTGAATCCGTTTTCCTTATTGTACAACTTGTCTTGATGTTTCCAATTAGTTATGGCTTACTTGGAGCTCAGTGGTACAATAACAACCTTATTCTTCTTCTCCTGGGTTTTCTGATTATCTTTATTTTCGGTCTCTCAACCTTGGGAATTGGAATCATTATTTCAGCTTATGCTAAATCGGCAAATGCGGCTGTTGGTTTCTCCATGATGTATGTTATGCCTATGATTTTTCTTAGTGGTGCAATGATCCCCTTTGAAAGTCCCATTGTGTACCTTTGTCCTCCCTTCTGGGTAAATCAATTATATCAACAGGTTATAATACTAGGTGATGATTTATGGAGTGATGCTTTAAGATTAAATTCTCAAAATATATTTCAAGCAGAATTTAGTATCATTCCTCTTTGGGGATCATTAGTCATCATTCTCTTCATCTTAGTAGCAACTATTTTCATTGGTGTCAAGCTATTCCAGAAAAAAACCTTGTAATTTGATACCTCCCCCCTTCCTTTTTCTAGAAATCTTTTAAGACTCATCAGTTTTAACTTAACCTCACCTTTCCGTCAGGTGCGGGATGAATGGTGAGGTGAAAAATATCTCAAAGACAGAAAAGATGGGAAATAAAGAATAATCAGATCAGAAAGGTTAAAAGGTGAAATGAGTGCTGTTAAAGTTGGAAGAAGTGGTTAAGAAGTCTTAAATAAAGTATTGAACATAAAATATCTCAGGTTGGTTGCATGGTAACTCTCACACGGAAATTCACAGTCATTCCAACACAACAACAGGAGAAGGTGCTACGGGAATTATCAGAGACATGTCGACTACTGTACAACCATGCACTTGCAGAAAGAAAGTATCTTTATGATACCTACAACTATTTTATTACTTATAGAGAGCAGCAGAACGCCTTGCCACAATTAAAGAAGCTATTCCCAAGGTACAGGCAGGTATATTCTAAAGTCCTCCAAATGACGCTGAAAAAACTTGACGCTGCGTATAAATCATTTTTTAGGTTACTAAAGAGCGGAGATACTACTACTCGGCCACCAACCTTTCGAGGCAAGGATTATTTCTTCACATTATGTTACAACCAATCAGGGTTCACAATAACGAAGCAAACGATTTGCTTCTCTCATAAACATCCGAGTAAGACAGAATTGATCTTTCAAGTCCCGTTTGACTTTTCTACTTACGTCATTAAACAGATTGAGATCTTTCAAGATCACTATGACAAGCACTTCTACTTAGCAGTTACATTTGAACACGAGGATCCCCCTTTCATTGACAATAGGTTGTACCAAGCGTTTGATCTCGGTACGACAAAACATACCGCCATTAATCTGCATGGTAACTTCCTCAAATCAACGGTCAAGCGTCCTGATAAATATTGGGAACCGAAGATTCGATCCTTGCAGCGGAGAAGAGATCACTGCCAACAGGGGAGTCGCAGACACCGTTTATTCAGCCAACAGTTAGCGACCATCAAGCGGAAATGTCGAAACCAGACGAGAGACTGGCAACATAAGCAAAGCATCAACCTCTTACGAAATACCAAAGCTAATACTATTATTGTGGGTGATCTCTCCCCTAAAAAGATGACTGGAAAAAAAAATGGAATGATTAAAAAAGGGAGGAAGAAGTATCAGAAGAGTATTAACCGTGGTGTCCACAACACGGGTCATCTGGGCCGTTTTATCGAATTACTGACCTACAAGGCGAAAAAGTTAGGTAAAAGAGTAACAGTAATTGATGAACGGGATACAACCAAAACCTGTTCAATCTGTGGTCACATTAAAGAGCGGATGTCTCTTTCGGAACGCATTTATCGATGTGAGGTGTGTGAAATAGTCCTCGATCGCGATCAAAACTCTGCAATCAACATTATGAAGCGATTTCTCTCACACAATGCCCTGTGGACGGGCTATCAATACTTCTTGAGTCGTATTGATAATCTACGATACACAGTCAATGATAAAACGAAAGTTTCCCATCGTTTTATTGGTGATGGGTTCGGCGAACTCGTAGGAAACCACATGCTCTAGCTGGTGGTAGTTCACTGAATTGAATTAATAAGGAGTAATTAGATGTGGAAGAAAAGGATATAGTCAATGTTACACAACTGATGCAGGTATCTGCTGATTTATCAGTCTATCGTCAAACTCTTGCTTATGCTTTAGGTAATTTAGTTATCATGACCATCATCAGTAGCAGTTTAATTATTGTACAGTCATTCTTTGAAGCATTCTGGATTTTTCTTATTTTTTGGGCTATTGTCTCAATTTTTGCTGTATTTCTCCATTTATTCGTCTATCGTCATGTGTTAAGGAGAATCAGGATGGGTCTATGGGTATTAGCTTATCCCGCGGTAATAATCCTTGGTTATATCATTAATTTTCTCCTAAACAATCCCATTTCGACTTATTTTCTTTGGTTTCCCCTCCTTGGTCTTGCGAGTTTGATTGTTGGTCTATCATCAGAACAAATTCATTTCTCCAATAACATGCTTTTTGCACGTCCTATCTTGTTACTGGGAACAGCTCTACTTGTTTTTTCCCCAATTGTTTTCTTTATTCTCCTTTTAGAACCAGGTGACCCGAACATATTCATAACACCAGGAATCGCTTTAATCCTAACTTCTCTGAGCACCTCTTATTCGATGTATCAGGCTGAGAAGAAGGTTGTAAGTAAGTGACTGATTGGGTCAATAATTTTCGGGAAATTGATCCCGTCCTATTTAATGCCAAACGCTTGCTTATTATCAGTTTACTTGTTGCGCTTGGCCCCCTGACTCAAGGAGATCTCCAAAAAAAATGTCAATTAACATGGGGAGCTCTAACAGCACATATAAAACAGTTACAAAAGGCTCAATATATAGAACAAAGACATGTTATCACCCTTAAAGGACCAAGAGCGCTCGTTGATATTACCCAGAGTGGGATTCAAGTCTATCATGATACGCTAGCTCAATTAAAAGCATTTGTAGGAAAGATTGAGGAAAGTAAAGATTTCGAACCTAAATAAGGCCTATCACTCTGTGAATTAATATATCAGTCTAGTTGATAACCAGCATCTTCCCAAGCTGCTTTCATAATTGGATTCTTTTTAAGATATGCATCAACAAGTTCTTTAGGAACTTTATTCAGTGGACATGAGAAGTTGATACATTTTGGACAGATTCTACTGCGTAAAAAATAGAAAAAGTAAATTCCTCCAAGAAGACTAATAGCTGCGAGAACGACCAACATTAGGATAAGAATTAGTTTATCTTCTTGGTTCCAAAAGGTAAGGATTCCAAACAATTCAGTTATCAGGGGAAAGAGAACAAAAAACACCGCACCTGCTAAGAATCCAAACTTTTCAAATGAATTCAAAGGTTCAGGGTGATATCTCCATACTTTTATTGTACCGTGGTTGGCTAGACAATGTAATATTCTTCCTTCTTCCGCGTAATAAGGACAGTGACTGCATAGAACTCGGATTTCAAAAAAACCGAAGAAAAATATCCAAAATATAACATAAATGATTAATGGTATCCAACTTATGAATAGTCCGATTAGAATGAATGCTAATATAGCAGACACCATGGCAAACCCCACTGCTTTATAAAACCGAATTAGTAAGGACTGTTTCCATCGGCAATCTAATCTTTCCTGTAATTCACAATCTAAGCATTTTTCCTCCTCATCCCAGGTACAGACTAGACATGTGTGTTTATCCAGTGATTTATGTTCAACTGAGGTCATTTTTACATTCTCATACCGTTTTGTCAAAAAAAAAGTATTATCTTCTTTTAAATACCTGTGTACAATGTACTCTTTCTATTGGGATGTCTTTTTCTTACAAATGATTAGAATTAGAGAGAGAAAAGCCATTAGCCAAGTGAATCCGATGGATGAGGTTGAGGTCGTGGTCGTGGTGCTGCTTATAGTGCTAGATAATTCAGAAGTTGTGGAAGATGCCACACCTGACGCTTTTACTGTGAAAAAAACCTCTGTTCTACCCACATTCCCCATTGTATCATTTCCGTAAATTTTCAAGTTATATTTTCCATCAGAAAAGGTGAATGATGTAGTCAATAAGGGAATTGTAATATTTGGTCCATCATTGAGTGAATAAACAACCCATGGAAGAGATTCATTTGAACTAATTGATAATGTGATTCTTGACTCATTATAGGTCTTATTTTCTGGATAGATTATTGAGATTGCTGGTTTTCCTTGATCATTTGGTAGAATATAATTCTTCATTACAGCATAAATCTGAGTATTATCTAAAGTGGTGTTTGATATCGAGCTTAGACTATCACCCAAGGCATAAAGTGGCACATGTGCGTTGGTATGAACGCCACTACTCCACGAAAGTGCGATTTCTCTAGTACGATTAATACGAAGCTCTTCATTGAAATCCTCAGTGTAATGTTCTGATGGGAGTGGCTGTGTAAGTGACTCTGAAGAAAGAGCCAATCCACCTGTTTCGTGGTCTGCAGTTACGATTAAAATTATGTTATCATGAGTATTAACGTAATCAATACCTGTTTTTACAGCCTTATCGAATTCAATAATTTCAAGAACAGTGTTCACTTCATTATTCGCATGACTTCCCCAATCAATCTGACCCCCTTCAACCATTAGAAAGAAACCATCAGGATCCTGGGATAATAGTTCCAGGGATTTATTTGTCATCTCTGCTAAGGAAGGAGTGGTGCTTCTATCCCGATCCTGTTCATAAGGTAATGCATTGTCAGCAAAGAGACCAATAACCTTTTCTCCTGTTACAGAATGAAGTTCACTTCGGTTATTAATGATTGCGTATCCTTGATCCTCCAAAATTTGTATTTTGGACATCAATTTATTCCTACCACCTCCCATAACGACATTAACATTACTTGTTGCAAGTTGGTTCACTATTTGAGTATCATAACCTCGATTGAGAACATGCGAATAGAAGGCTGCAGGGGTTGCATCTGTGACTTCAGTTGTCGTAACAATACCAGTAGATTTGTACAAATCTTGAGACAATTCTAAAATCGATGGTAACTCTACCTCAGCAAGAGTTAAAGATAATATACCGTTATATGTTTTGTAACCAGTTGCTATTGCCGTTCCACTAGCTGCACTATCAGTCACTATATTTTCAATGTTTCGTGTTTGAACTTCTGCTTGGATTGGAAGTTCTTGCATACTTAATGTCCCATTAACACCCATCTCAACCCATTGTGCCAATTTAACATGCTCAAATCCCATTCCATCTCCAATCATGAGGATTACTGACAAACCATTAGAATCAGTATGTGCTGTTTCATTTTGAGAGTCAGTACTAAAGCTTTGAACTGGAAAAACCAATATTGGAATCACAAGAAGAAGGATTCCGATGATGAACCACGAAGTGTGCCTAGAAGGTTGTAAGGATCTATTATTGTATCGTATTGATTTGAGGGAACTAATAAAGCGCATTTTATAC